>CALHFG010000001.1 GCA_938029215.1 uncultured Acidimicrobiales bacterium
ACCAAGCTGGTAAACCTCGGCGACGTCCTCCGCGGAGCTCGAGGTCGTGAGGACCACCACCGGGAGGTGCCGTAGCTGGGGGTCAAGCCGGATCTCTGCGAGCGCCGCTTTGCCGTCTTTGCGGGGCATGTTTAGATCGAGAACGACCAGTGCAGGACCCGAGTCACTGGAACGCAGGATATCCATCAGCTCCTGGCCGTCATTGACGGTCACGAGCATCTGATCAATGCCCAGCTCTTCGGCCGCCTCGGTAGCCATAAGCCGATCGTCCGGATCGTCATCGGCCAGGAATATTACTGCTTTGGATGTCATGCGGACCTTGTTTCGAGATGCCTGTGCTTAAAAGATGCCTGATGGATGCTTCTACAAGCTTCGGCATAATTCGGCAATACCTAAAGATCTGCTCAAGATTTCGGACCGATCACCCGTTGGAGCGACGCAGCGACCAGCAAAAATAGTGCCGCCCGCTCCGGGTTGGCGGCGGGCAAACCGAGAGCGGGCGACGGGTGCGAGGCGGGCCCTACAGGCGGCGGAGCTAGCAGGATCACCGCCTCGCATAGATAGTGACGTCGCTGCAATCAGGTTGGTCGCGATTGCAAGCAGTGACGTTGGTTACAACGAACCTCCAAGTTTTTCGCGACTAACGGGTCCCCCTGTCCGTCCCTTTGCATAGACGAATGCGGGGGACTCCTTTCCGCCGGGGCCCCCCGGTTCGTCCTCCCCACGAGCGACAACGCAGAAGGGATCCGGCCAACGGCGTCCGGCTCCCTTCTGGGTTGGGTGGAAAACGACAAACGGGCCGGGTCTCTCCTTCGAGGAAGTGACCCGGCCCGTTTTCGTGGTTCTAGCTCTTTCGAGAAGCGGCCTCGGTCAAGGCTCGCTCCACAAGCACCTTGGCCAAGTGCGTTCGATACTCGGCGTCTCCGTTGAGATCCTCGGGAGGCGTCCCACCATCGGCTGCCTTCTGGGCTGCGTCAGCGTGCGAAGCCCCACCGGCTAGCGCCTCTTCCACGGCACTGGCCCGCATCGGCATGGAACTCATGTTCACCAGACCAACGCCGGCGGAACCATTCAACACCGCAGCTACACCGACGATCGCCCAGTCTTGGGCCCGACGATTGAACTTCTGATAGCTCCAGCCTGCACCGGCCATCTTCGGAACGCGTACCTCGGTGATCATCTCGTCGTCAGCGAGCGAGTTCTCCAGGAAGCCTGCGAACAGGTCGTCGGCGGCGATCACTCGTTCACCGGAAGGACCCTTCGCTACGACGGATCCGTTCAGTGCGAGCAGCGCCGCGGGAAGATCCGAGGCGGCGTCGGAGTGCGCCAACGAGCCACCGATGGTGCCGCGGTGTCGAACCGACGGGTCACCCACCTGCGATGCACAGTGAGCGAGCAACGGGACCTCTGCCTTCAACAGGTCACTGGTCTCTACGGCCATGTGCCGGGTGAGTGCACCGATGGCGATATGGTCACCGCCATCGTTGATGTAGCTCAGGTCCTGCACCTTGCCGATATCGACAACGACTGTCGGGTTAGCCAGGCGGAACTTCATCAGCGGGATCAAACTATGGCCACCGGCCATCAGCTTCGCCTCATCGCCATGCTCGGTTAGAGCAGCGATTGCAGCTTCCGCGGAGTCAACCGCAACGTAGTCAAACTTGGATGGAATCATTTAGGCACCGGCCTTTGCATCTTGAATGGTCTTCCAAACCCGCATTGGGCTGGCTGGCATCTCGATATCGCTAACGCCGTAAGGGCTGAGCGCATCGCAGATGCCGTTGATTACTGCTGCGGCGGAACCGATGGTCCCAGCCTCTCCAACGCCCTTCACACCCATGGGGTTCGATGTGCTTGGCGTATAGGTGTAGTCGGTCTTGATAGAGGGGACCTCCATCGCTGACGGCACCAAATAGTCGAGGAACGACGGATTCTTACACTGCCCATCCTCGTCGTACTCGGCTCCTTCGAAGAGCGCCTGAGCGACACCTTGCACGATGCCACCGTGCACTTGACCCTCAACGATCAGTGGGTTGACCTGATTGCCACAGTCGTCGACGGCGATGTAGTCGAGCAAGGTGGTCTCGCCGGTGTTCTCATCTACTTCGACCACGGCGACATGGGTACCAAACGGGAAGGCGAAGTTCGGCGGATCGAACACCATCTGCTCGTTGATGTTGGGCTCCAT
Organism: uncultured Acidimicrobiales bacterium; assembly: GCA_938029215.1. Taxonomy (GTDB): domain Bacteria; phylum Actinomycetota; class Acidimicrobiia; order Acidimicrobiales; family SZUA-35; genus JABDIY01. The sequence continues at coordinate 2,189 of CALHFG010000001.1, forward strand.
ACCATCGGGCAGGTTGTGAGCGGTAAACGCGCCATACGCAACTTCTTGAATGAGAAGCCCCTTGTCCGGTGAGCCTTTCACGCCAAACCGTCCGCTCTCGAACTCAAGATCGTCGGGATTGGCTTCCAGCTGGTGAGCAGCGATGAGGCGAGCCTTGTCGATCACCTTGTCGCACGCCATCGAGATGGCGACACCACCCACCGCGAGAGAACGGGAGCCGTAGGTGTCGAGTCCCAACGGACTGATCGCCGTGTCGGAGTGAAGCACTTCGACATCGTCGGGATCGACCCCCAGCTTGTCGGCCACGATCATGGACCAGCTGGTCTCGTGACCCTGACCATGCGGCGTTGAGCCGGTGACCACCTCAACCTTGCCGGTAGGAAGCATTCTGACCGTGCCGGCTTCCCAACCTCCTGCCCCGTAGGCCAGGCCAGCGAGTGCACGGCTTGGCGCAAGGCCACAGATTTCGACATAGGTGCAGAGACCAATGCCGAGCTGCTTGGATTCACCGGCATCGCGGCGGCGTTGCTGCTCGGCCCGAAGGTCGGCGATCTTCGCCATGTTGAGCGCCATGTCCAGGTTGGGGCCGTAATGCCCGCTGTCGAAAGTGAGGGTCGAGGCCACATCGAGGTTCTCGAAGGCGTCTCCCCCGCCCAGATAGTTGCGACGGCGAACTTCCTCGGGAGTGATGCCCACTTTTTGGGCGAGCATGTCCATGGCTCGTTCGATGGCATAGGAGGCTTCTGGACGACCGGCCCCTCGATAGGCATCGGTGGGAGTCAGGTTGGTAAACCAACCGTCGCAGGTGAAGCCAAAGGCCGGCACATCGTAGACACCGGTGTAAAGGAAGCTGCCCAGCAATGGCACGCCGGGCGTGATCAGCATCATGTACGCGCCCATGTCGGCATCCAGATGGACCCGGACGCCGAGCAGCTTGCCGTCGGCGTCCGCTGCGACCTCAATCTTCTGCCGCTGTCCTCGGCCCTGATGAGTTGAGAATGCAGCTTCGGTGCGAGTTTCAGTCCACCGAACCGGCCGACCGAGCTTGTTGGCCAGGGTCAGCGCCAGAGACTCGTCCGGGTTGACGTTGAGCTTGGCGCCGAAGCCACCACCAACGGCGGGAGCGATGATGCGAATCTTTGCCTCACTAATCCCGGTGGTAGCGGCCATCATGACCTTCAGAATGTGCGGCACCTGAGTGGAGGTGTACATCGTGATGTCGCCGCCATGAGGTGACGGAATCGCCAAGACCCCGCGAGGTTCCATCGCAGCCGGAATGAGACGCTGTTGCAGGAACTCACCGGTGACGGTGTGGGCTGCGTTTGCAAACGCATCGTTGACACCGTCGGGGTTTGGCTCGAGCGCCCAGGTGAACGCCTTGTTCGTGGCGTGATCGCTATGTGCGGTGGCTGCATCGGTCAGGGCGGCTTCCACGCTGCCAACTGCGGGCAGCTCGGCGTAGTCGACCTCTACCTTCTCGACCGCATCTGCGGCTTCGTAGCGAGAATCGGCGAGGACGACAGCGACGATCTCACCGACGTGATGAACCTCATCGGTCGCAACCGGATAGTGCGGTGGATTGACCATGTCGGGGGTGACAGGCCAGGCACACGGCAGAGGGGCCGCCCATAGACCCATGTCCATGAGCTCGGCGCCGGTGTAGACCGCGTAGACACCGGGCATCGATTTGGCCGGTTCGGCGTTGATTCCGTTGACCTTGGCATGAGCGAAGGGTGAACGCACCATGCCCATCCAGAGCTGACCGACCGCCTGGATGTCGTCGACGAACTTATTCTCGCCCGTAAGTAGTGCCGGATCTTCCTTGCGGAGCCGGGGGCTTCCCATTACTGCTGTCATAGCAAACTCCTATCCCGCTGCGGCCAACACGGCCTTCACGATGTTGTGGTAGCCGGTGCAACGGCAGAGGTTGCCCTCAAGGCCTTCTCGCACTTCGGCTTCGGATGGATTCGGATTTTCTTTCAGGAGCGAGACGCTGGCCATCACCATTCCAGGAGTGCAGTAACCGCACTGCAGGCCGTGATTCTCCATAAAGCTGGTTTGCATCGGGTGCATCTCTCCCCCGCTGGCGAGGCCCTCGATGGTCGTGACCGTCTCACCGTTGGCCGACACCGCCAACATCGTGCAGGACTTGACCGATTCGCCGTTGACGTGAACGGTGCAAGCTCCACAGGACGATGTGTCGCAGCCGACGTTCGTTCCAGTGAGTCCAAGATCTTCTCGAAGGAAGTGCACAAGCAGTGTGCGCGCCTCGATGTCGGCTGAACGGTCTGCGCCGTTCACGTTCATTTGGATCTGCATGATCCCCCTTCAAAGGTGTTAGTGACATCCGTTACATTGGGAGTCTTCCACACCGGAGCCGCCGACACCAATGCAACCCTGGCCCACCCCGACAAATCCCTCATCTGGGGCATGGTCCAGCACAAATGATGGGCATTGGCCTGCTCAAATCATGCGTGTACCTCAATCGATTCCACCCTCGGTCACCACCAGAAGTTCGTTTTTCCCCGATCCGGAAGATCACAAATGACACACACCGCAGCACCGGTCTGGAAGAACTGGTCGCAGAATGTGTCCTTCAGCCCGGAAACGATCCAAAGACCGGCGACGCTCGAGGAGCTGTCGTCGTTTTTGTCCGGTTCGTCCGGGCGCGTGCGGCCCGTTGGTAACGGACATTCCTTCACCCCTCTGGCCAAGACCTCTGGCTCGTTGGTCTCGCTCGAAGCACTCGAGGGCGACGTGTTGTCGGTCGATCAGGAACGACACGAGGCGACGCTCAATGCGGGTGCATCGCTCAATCAACTATCCAAAGCTCTCGACCAACACAATCTTGCGTTCAAGAACCTCGGCGACATCGACGTGCAGTCGCTCGCTGGGGCGACCTCGACCGCAACCCATGGGACGGGCGCAACCCTTCCCTGCCTGTCCGCTGAGATCACCGCTGTCAGCCTCCTCACCGCAGCGGGGGAACTTCTCCGAGTCGATGACCAGCACAACCCCGACCTCTTGCCAGCGGTACAGGTAGCGCTGGGAGCACTAGGGGTACTGGTGGATGCCACCGTGCGACTGCGACCGTCCTACAAGCTCCGGCGGGAGACATTCGTCCGGCCGCTGGCCGACACCCTGGCGGAGGCCGAAGACCGATGGAAGTCTCACCGCAATTACGAGTTCTTCTACCTCCCGTTCTGCGACTTCGCCTTCAATATCACTCACGACGAAACCACCGAACCCGATCAGCGAGACGGCGCTTCCGATGACGAGGCGGCGCTTCGAGATCTTCGCCGGCTCCGCACCGGCCTGAAACGAGTGGGTCCGGTGCGCCGAGCGATTCTCAATCAAGTCGCCAAGCGGGCCGCAACGGAGCGAGTGGTCGGCAAGAGCTTTGCACTCCTAGCCAACGAACGAACCTCGATCTTCAACGAAATGGAGTACCACCTGCCGGCCGCGACAGGACTGGAAGCACTGGCAGAGGTCATCTCGCTCGTTGAGTCGAATCCGGATGTCTACTTTCCCGTCGAGTGTCGCCGCACCGCTGGAGACACCGCATGGCTCAGCCCATTCCAGGGCGCGGACCGAATATCGGTAGCGGTTCACATCGGCGAGGGTGATAACTACCAGTGGCTTTTCGACGTGATCGAGCCCGTGTTGCGTCGCCATGGCGGACGGCCTCACTGGGGCAAGCTCCACTCGCTTGCTGCCATGGAGCTACGGGAGCTCTATCCAGACTTCGACCGTTTTACCGAACTGCGACGCGAGGTGGACCCGACAGGCCGGTTCCTCAATCCGCACACCGCAATGCTGTGGGAGGAGAAGTTCCGTGAGTGCTAGCTACTTCGGCAAGCTTCAGGCCGCGTTGGCCGACGCGGGTCACTCACAGCCGGTCGTCGTGATCGATAAGTCTCGGCTGGATCAGAACCTCAGAACGTTGCTGTCATCGGCACCCGGCCACATGCAGATACGAGTGGTGGCAAAGTCACTTCCGAGCCTCGATCTTCTTCGCTATGTCACGGACCGGATCGGCACCAATCGTCTGATGACGTTCAACCTTCCGATGTTGAAGACCTTGACCGAGCACGGGTATTCGCAGCTGCTCGGCAAACCGTTTCCAGTGCAGTCCGCGTCACATTTCTATGCCGAAGCCGAGCGCCACTCGGACCCCGACGTGCAGTGGCTCATCGATACCGAGGAAAGGCTCAGCCAATACGAAGATCTCGCCCGGACGCTTGAGAGGGTGCTGCGCATCTCGCTCGAACTCGATATCGGACTTCATCGCGGCGGATTTGCGGCTGACGACAGCCTGAAGAGGTCTCTTCGGCTGATCGACTCCAGCGCCCATCTCCAACTTGCTGGTTTCATGGGGTACGAGGCGCACCTTGCAAAATTCCCCAGTCGGGCCGGCATCCGCGATCGAGCCTTCGACTCTGCGGTTGACGCCTACGCGGCTGCGCTCAGTCTGGCAAAGAACTATCTAACAGCTGGATCCTTGGATGAGCTAGTGGTCAACACTGCGGGCAGCATGACGTTCGCTCTCCATCACGACACGATGTTTGCGAACGAAATGTCGGTGGGAACGGCCGTCCTCAAGGGGACCGATTTCGATCTCGACACCCTCGAAAACTTCATGCCAGCGTGCTTTATTGCAACGCCGGTTCTCAAAGTGCTGGACGGCGTACGACTGCCGGGGATGGACTTCCTGGAGCCGATGAGTTCTCGTCTCCGCCGAACCGAACTGAAAACGGTGTTCATTCACGGCGGCCATTGGCTCGCCGAGCCCGAATATCCCCCCGGGCTTCGGCAGAACACCATCTTTGGTCGATCCAGCAATCAGGAAATGCTGAACCTGCCTGCGGACACGCCGATCGAACCCGACGACGTTGTCTTCCTTCGACCAACCCAGACCGAAGCAGTTCTCATGCAGTTCGGCGATCTCCTGGTGTACGAAGATGGCGAGATCATCGACACGTGGTCAGTTCTTCCGGCGTCGGCCTAGATCAGGTAGCGGCGCTAACCCGAAGCAGGCATGGCGATGGCTCAAAGGCAATCTTTGGCGAACTAGCCGTACGCGCTGATGAGGCGATCCCCCGCCTCGGCGAGAAACGCGTCGGATTTGGCGAAGCAGAATCGGATGTGATCTTGGCCCATTCGATCGTCCTGGTAGAACACCGAACAGGGAACGGCCACGACCCCTGCCTCTTCGGGGAGCGCCATACAGAACTCGACGCTTTTCTTGTTGGTCACCGGTGAGATATCAGCCGTCACGAAATAGGTTCCCTCGGGTTCGATTACTCCGAGACCAGCCTTCTCCAACTTTGCGCAGAGCAGATCCTTCTTTGCTTCCATCTCCATGCCCAAGTTGGTGAAGTAGTCGTTGCCCAGTCGCAAGCCGACGGCTACTGCGGGCTGGAACGGTGCACCGTTCACAAAGGTAAGGAACTGCTTGGCCGTCTTGATGGCCGCCAGGATGGGAGCGGGGCCCGTGGCCCAACCCACCTTCCAGCCGGTGAAGCTGAACGTCTTGCCGGCTGAGCTGATGGTGACGGTGCGTTCATACATTCCTGGCAGCGACGCCAACGGAACGTGCGTGCCGGAGAACACCATGTGTTCATAGACCTCGTCGACGATCGCGATCACGTTGTTTTCAATACACAGCTCGGCGAGAAGTTGCAGCTCTGAGGGTGTGAAGACCTTGCCCGTGGGATTGTGGGGTGTGTTGAGGACGAGCAGGCGAGTCTTTGGCGAGAACGCTCGACGTAGTTCTTCGTCGTCGAAGCCGAAGGTCCCGTCGGCCTGGGGCCGCAACGGAACAGCTTTGAGCACGGCTCCGGCCATGGAGATTCCTGCGCCGTAGCTGTCGTAGGTGGGGTCGAATGCGACAACCTCGTCGCCGGTCTCACACAAACCGAGAAACGAAGCCGCCAACGCTTCGGTTGCGCCGGCGGTAACCAGCACCTCGTCGTTTGGATCGAGGTCGAAGTCGTAGAATCGCTTTTGGTGCTCCGCGACTGCTTTGCGCAGATCCATGGTGCCGGGACCGGGTGAGTACTGGTTGCAGCCGGCAAAGATGGCGTCGATCGCAGCCTGCTTTACTTCCTCAGGGCCATCGCTATCGGGGAACCCTTGACCAAGGTTGAGCGCTCCGGTTTGGGACGCAAGCGCCGACATCTCCGCGAAGATGGTGGTCCCGAAGCCTTGCAGGCGGGACGCAATGTACGGACGACGAGGCACTCGGACAACAGTAGAGAACCTCAAGCACCTTCGTCGCATCGAGACGCATCCAGATTGTGACAGCTGTCAACACCCAAAAGCGGCAAGAGCCCCGGCCAAGCCGGGACCCCCACCTCATTAATCATTAGTCCAAACCGAACCGTTGCCGCCGCGCTAGCTAGGCAGCACGACCAGCTCAGCGACGCTCCCGCAAAAGTAGAGGGCCCCGGCCGTAGCCGGGACCTTCCAGGTTTCGTTTCGCTAGCAGCCAGAGAGGCCTAGCGAGGTACGAGCGCTGCCGACACTTCCCCGGACGACCCGTAGGGCCGTGGCGGTGAAGCGAGCGCCAGCGAGTGAGAACACCGGCGAGTGAGAGGGCCCCCGGCGGGAACCAATCAGCCGATGCGGTCGGCGAAGCCGGAGACTGATCCGCCTTCGACCTCACGGTTCTTCTGCGCAAGGAAGTCAGCGACGTCCTCTTCGCCACTGCTGTAGAACGCCATGGGCTCGTGGTCGGGAGCCTCGGTGCCTACGTTGCGGTGGCGCATAAGTCCGGTACCGGCCGGGATCAGCTTGCCAATGATGATGTTCTCTTTGAGGCCGATCATGGAGTCGGAACGACCCTCGATTGCGGCTTCGGTGAGGACTCGGGTGGTCTCCTGGAACGATGCCGCCGACAGCCAGCTGTCGGTAGCAAGCGATGCCTTGGTGATACCCATGAGCTCGGGAACACCCTGGGCAGGCTTTGCGCCGTCGGCCACCATTTGCATGTTGACGTCACGGAAGTGCCACTGGTCGACACGCTCGCCGGGCAGGAAGTCGGTTTCGCCGGCGTCCTCGATGCCTACCCGACGAGTCATCTGACGAACAATGAGTTCGATGTGCTTGTCGTGGATAGATACACCCTGGTCGCGGTACACCTTCTGCACCTCGCCCACCAGGTACTGCTGGGTCTCGCGGATGCCGCGAATCTTCAGCAACTCCTTGGGGTCACGTGGACCGTCGACGATGGCATCGCCGGCGTCGATTTGGTCGCCATCGGCGACCTCGAGGCGAGCAGCAAGAGGAACCGTGTAGAGATCCTCTTCGCCTTCCTCGGTGATGACGGTGATGTTGTTGCCTTGGCCGTCTTCGTCGGAGATCCGTACCGTTCCCGAGCGGGTGGCCATGGTGGCGGCTCCCTTGGGGGTGCGGGCTTCGAATAGCTCGACGACACGGGGCAGACCACCAGCGATGTCGGCGCCACCAGCCACACCACCGGTGTGGAAGGTACGCATGGTGAGCTGGGTTCCCGGCTCACCGATCGACTGTGCCGCGATCACACCGACCGCTTCGCCGACCTCGATCATCTTGCCGGTTGCCAGGCTCATGCCATAGCTCGCGGCAGTGATTCCTCGGGGGGAATCATCGGTGAGCGGCGAGAGCACCCGCACCGAGTTGATCTCTGGATCGTCCCGGAGCGCATTCATGTGCTCTTCCTCGACCATGGTTCCCTTAGGAATCGTGGTGCCGTCGGCCAGGGTGTAGTCGTCGGCCAAGACCCGGCTGTACAGACGGTTCTCCAGGTAGGTGCGCACCATACGAGCATTCTCGTCGTAGGGCTTGCACGGTTCCCCGGTCTCCCGGTCGTAGTAGCCGTCGGGCTTCACATCGTCGAGGACCAAGGCACGGACGTTCTTGCCGTCTGCGAATGGGTCGGTCTCGTTGATGATGACTTCCTGAGCCACGTCGACGAGACGACGGGTGAGGTAGCCGGAGTCGGCGGTACGAAGCGCGGTGTCGACCAGACCCTTACGGGCACCAGGAGTGGAGATGAAGTACTCCAACATGGTGAGGCCTTCACGGAAGTTGCTCTTGATCGGGCGTGGAATCATGTCGCCACGAGGGTTGGCGACCAACCCGCGCATGCCGGCGATCTGACGCACCTGCATGATGTTGCCACGTGCACCCGAGGTAACCATGACGTCGACCGGGTTGAAGAGCTTGGAGCGAAGGTGGGTTTCCATCGCGTCCTTCACCTTGTTGGTCGCGGTGGTCCACACTTCAACTTCACGCTGACGGCGCTCGCCGTCGGTGATGACACCACGGCGGAACTGGGCCTCGATCTTCTCGGCCAGCTTTTCGTGGTCGTCCAGGATTGAACGCTTCTCTGGTGGGGTCTGCACGTCGTCAACCGACACCGTGAGGCCTGAACGGGAGGCGTACTGGAACGCAAGGTCCTTCATGGCGTCAAGGGCCAGGGAGACCTGGCTCTTGTCGTAGTTGGATGCAAGCTCGTCGACGATCACGCCGATTTCGCGCTTGCGAATCACCTTGTTCACATACGGGAAGCTCTCCGGGAGCGTGTTGTTGAAGAACAACCGACCCGCGGTGGTGGGGTGATAGGTGGCAGCGACGCCGTTGGCGGGCGTAGCGATCAGCTTCGGAATCCGAACCTCGATCGGCTGGTGCAGGTCGATGACGCCACTTTCGTAGGCCATCTGCACCTGGTTGATCGTGCGATACACCGGCTTCGGGGTGCCCTCGGGGAAGTCGCGCTGCTCCGAGAGGTAGAAGATGCCGATGACCATGTCCTGGGTTGGGGTAACCAAGGGACGGCCGTGCGCCGGGCTGAGCACGTTGTTTGCGCTCAGCATGAGCACACGAGCTTCAGCCTGCGCTTCCGCTGAAAGCGGCAGATGCACAGCCATCTGGTCACCGTCGAAGTCGGCGTTGAACGCAGTGCAAACCAACGGATGGATCTGGATGGCTTTGCCTTCGACCAGAACCGGCTCGAAGGCCTGAATACCGAGGCGGTGAAGCGTGGGGGCACGGTTGAGCATCACGGGATGCTCCTGGATGACCTCTTCGAGGACTTCCCATACCTGCGGACGACGACGCTCGACCATTCGCTTGGCGCTCTTGATGTTCTGAGCCAGCTGCTCATCAACAAGACGCTTCATCACGAATGGCTTGAACAGCTCCAGAGCCATGATCTTGGGAAGACCACACTGGTGGAACTTGAGGGTCGGTCCAACCACGATGACCGAACGACCGGAGTAGTCGACGCGCTTGCCCAAAAGGTTCTGCCGGAAACGGCCCTGCTTGCCCTTCAGCATGTCGCTGAGGCTCTTGAGGGGCCGGTTGCCCGGACCAGTCACCGGTCGGCCGCGGCGGCCGTTGTCGAACAGTGCGTCGACGGCCTCCTGCAGCATGCGCTTTTCGTTGTTCACGATGATCTCGGGAGCACCGAGGTCGAGCAGACGCTTGAGACGGTTGTTCCGGTTGATCACGCGGCGGTACAGGTCGTTGAGGTCCGAGGTGGCGAAGCGGCCACCATCGAGCTGCACCATGGGGCGAAGCTCAGGTGGAATGACCGGAACGACGTCCAGGATCATGGCGCGAGGGTCGTTCTGACGACGACCGTTTTCGTCGCGACGGTTAAACGCAGCAACGATCTTCAGGCGCTTGATGGCCTTCTGCTTGCGCTGAGCGCTGAGCGGCTTCTGACCTTCGGGGGGATCGATGTTGATACGAAGCTTGACTTCTTCGTCGTCGAAATCGATCTTCTCAACGAGGGACGCAATAGCGTCGGCGCCCATACCACCTTCGAAGTAGTCCTCCCAGCGGTCCTTCATCTCACGCCAGAGGGCTTCGTCCTCGATGATCTGACGAGCGAAGATGCCCTTGAAGGTGTCCCACGCCTGGTTGAGCATGTCGAGCTCTTGCTCGTACTGCTCGCGCACCGCGGCGATTTCCTTGTCGAAGGCTCGCTGGTGCGCCCGAATTTCGGCGTCCTTGGTCTTGCCCTTCTCCATCTCGGCCACTTCGGCCTCATGGCGCTCGTACTCCTTGGCGAGTTCGAGTTCCATCTCCTTCTCGATGACCTCACGGTCACCGATGACCTCGGCTTCGAGGCTGGGAAGGTCTTCGTCGCGACGTTCCTCGTCGACCGCAGTCACGAGGCTGGCGGCGAAGTAGATCACCTTTTCAAGCTGCTTGGCCTTCAGCTCTTCACGGGGCGTTGTTCCCATGAGCAGGTAGGCGAGCCAGGAGCGAGTACCACGCAGGTACCAGATGTGAACACAGGGAGCGGCAAGCTCGATGTGTCCCATACGCTCGCGGCGCACCTTGGAGCGCGTGACCTCTACGCCACAACGCTCACAAATGATTCCCTTGAAGCGGACACGCTTGTACTTGCCACAAGCGCACTCCCAGTCCTTGGTTGGGCCGAAAATCTTCTCGCAGAAGAGTCCGTCCTTCTCCGGCTTCAGGGTTCGGTAGTTGATGGTCTCGGGCTTCTTTACCTCGCCGTTGGACCACATGCGGATGGAGTCCGCGGTGGCCAGACCGATCTTTAGCTGATCAAAATCGTTTACATCAAGCATTAGTCAGTTCCCTCTTCTGATCAGGCTCGGGCTGCACGGGCGGCTGCGCGTGCGGCGTCTTCTTCGTCGGATCCACGCTCAGGACGGGACAGGTCGATGCCCAGTTCCTCGGGGATTCTGAATAGCTCGTCGTCGAGCTCACGCATCTCGATTTCGGAACCGTCCTTGGACAGCACCTCCACGTTGAGACACAGGGCCTGCATTTCCTTGATGAGTACCTTGAAGGACTCCGGAATGCCGGGCTCGGGAATGTTCTCACCCTTCACGATGGCCTCATAGACCTTCACGCGACCGAGGACATCGTCGGACTTGACGGTGAGCAGCTCCTGCAAGCAGTATGCGGCGCCGTAGGCCTCGAGAGCCCACACTTCCATCTCTCCGAATCGCTGACCACCGAATTGGGCCTTACCACCGAGCGGCTGCTGGGTGATCATGGAGTACGGACCGGTGGAACGGGCGTGGATCTTGTCGTCAACCAGGTGGCTGAGCTTCAAGATGTACATGATGCCCACGGTGATGGGGTTGTCGTAAGCCTCGCCGGTGCGACCGTCGAACAGTTGCGCCTTACCGTCACGGCCGATCAGACGCTGTCCGTTGGCTGCTTCGGGGTTGAGGTTTTCAAAGATGCTCTGAATGGTGGGCTTGTCGCCGCTCAGTTCGGTTTCGTCCCACTTGGCACCGTCGAACACCGGGGTGGCAACGAGCGTGGAAGGAGTGGTGAACGGGCGGGTCTTGTTGACGTTGTTGCGCAGTGGCTCTTCGCCAACCTTTTCGCCACCGACATCCCAACCCCAGCGGGCGGCATAGCCAAGGTGGCTTTCCAGAACCTGACCAACGTTCATTCGGGAAGGAACGCCGAGAGGGTTGAGGATGATGTCGACGGGGGTGCCGTCGGCCATGTACGGCATGTCTTCTGAAGGCAGGATCCGGGAGATGACTCCCTTGTTGCCGTGGCGACCAGCAAGCTTGTCACCAACGCTGATCTTGCGCTTCTGGCCAACGTAGACCCGAACCAGCTGGTTCACGCCGGGAGGCAGTTCGTGGCTGTCGTCCCGATGGAACACCTTGACGTCGATGACCTTGCCGGTCTCGCCATGGGGCACCTTGAGGCTGGTGTCTCGAACCTCACGAGCCTTCTCACCGAAGATTGCCCGAAGAAGACGCTCTTCCGGGGTGAGCTCGGTCTCTCCCTTGGGGGTGACCTTACCGACGAGAACATCGCCAGGGCCAACGTCGGCGCCGACACGAATAATGCCGCGCTCGTCGAGGTCGGCCAGGATGTCGTCGCTGAGGTTGGGGATATCCCGAGTGATTTCTTCGGGCCCAAGCTTGGTGTCACGGGCATCGATTTCGTGCTCGTGGATATGGATGCTGGTGAGGACGTCGTCACGCACCAGACGCTCGTTCAGGATGATGGCGTCTTCGAAGTTGTAGCCCTCCCAGGGCATGAAGGCCACGACGAGGTTCTTCCCAAGGGCCAGCTCACCATTGTCGGTGGAGGGACCGTCGGCGAGGAGGTCGCCCTTCTTGAACCTGTCGCCGGGGCCAACACGGAGCTTCTGGTTGATACAGGAGTCCTGGTTGGAACGGCGGAACTTCATGAGGCGATGAACAACACGACCCTTGGTCTTGTATTCGAGCACCAGTTCGTTGCCGTCGGCTTCTACGACATGACCGTCTTCTTGAGCCGAGATGGTGTCGGCAGCGTCGATGGCCGCACGACCTTCGATACCGGTACCGATGTAGGGCGCTTCCGGCGTGAGCAGAGGCACGGCCTGACGCTGCATGTTTGCGCCCATGAGCGCACGGTTTGCGTCGTCGTGTTCGAGGAAGGGGATGAGACCGGTTCCGATGGAAACGATCTGTTTGGGCGAAACGTCCATGAGCTGAACGTCGGTCGGCGGCACGGACGAGATCTCGGTTGTTGCACCGAAGAAGATGTCTCGTTCGAGCTGAAGCTTGAGGTCATGCAGCGACGCCGCCTGCGGCGAACGACGCACGAGCACACGGTCGTCGAGGAACGTGCCGTCGGCGCCGACCTTGGCGTTGGCCTGGGCGACGATGTATTCCTCTTCCTCGTCTGCGGTCATGTAGCGGATCTTGTCGGTGACTTTGCCGTTAACGACTTCGCGGTAGGGCGTCTCCAGGAAGCCGAACTCGTTGACGCGGGCGTAGCTGGACAGGTAGCCGATGAGGCCGATGTTCGGACCTTCAGGAGTCTCGATCGGGCACATCCGGCCGTAGTGGCTGAAGTGAACGTCTCGGACCTCGAAACCGGCACGATCACGACTGAGCCCACCCGGGCCGAGTGCCGAAAGCCGGCGGCGGTGCGTGAGTCCCGACAGGGGATTCACCTGGTCCATGAACTGGCTCAGCTGCGAGGTTCCGAAGAACTCCTTGATGGCGGCCACGACCGGACGAATATTGATGAGCGTCTGGGGCGTAATAGCCTCGACGTCTTGAGTGGTCATACGCTCGCGGACGACCCGCTCCATGCGGGACAGACCGATGCGGACCTGGTTCTGGATGAGCTCGCCGACCGAACGGACACGACGATTAGCGAAGTGGTCCTGGTCATCGAGGCGGTACCCAGGCTCGGCCTGCATGAGGTGGAGCAGGTAGGTACAGGCAGCCACGATCTCGACCGGCGAAAGGACAGCCTGGTCTTCCTCGGGCTTTTCAACGAGGTCCGCGATCATGGGGAACAGCTCGACGAGCTTGTCGATTTCTGGACCGAGCTTGCGGTTGAGCTTGTAGCGACCTACGCGAGACAGGTCATAGCGCCGAGTCTCGAAGAACGCGTTCTTCAGGTAGCTCCGGGCAGCTTCAACTGACTGCGGCTCGCCTGGACGGGCACGCTTGTAGATTTCGAGCAGCGACTCGTCCTGGGTCGGAGCGTTCTCCGCTTCCTTTTCCCACTGACCATCGAGGAAGTCGAAGTGATCGACAAAGGCTTGCATGAAACCGGGAGCGTTTTCTTCGTCGAACCCGAGGGCGCGGAGGATGGTGAAGACAGGGATGCGGCGCTTGCGGGCCACGCGAACACCAGCGGTGGGGTGCTTGCCCGTCTTGTGCTCGACGTCGAACTCGATCCACTCACCGCGGTAGGGGTGAATGGTTCCGGTCACCATCTGGTGCTTGGCCAGGTTACGAAGACGGAAGCGCTCACCGGGCTGGAAGATGACGCCGGGGCTGCGGACGAGCTGAGACACCACAACACGCTCGGTGCCGTTGATAATGAACGTGCCCTTATCGGTCATCATGGGGAAGTCGCCCATGAACACGGTCTGCTCTTTGATCTCGCCGGTATTGGCGTTGATGAACCGGGCTCGCACGAAGATCGGTGCGGCGTAGGTCATGTCCTTCTCGCGGCACTCCTCTACGGAATACTTGGGGATTGGCTTGAGGTCTTCATCCTCAGGATCGAACTCGAGTTCGAGGTGAAGGGTCTCGGTGAAGTCTCGAATTGGTGAGATGTCACGGAAGGCATTGGAAAGACCTTCGGCGAGAAAGAACTTGAACGAATCACGTTGGATGGAAATGAGATCCGGAAGCGGCAGCGCCTCTTCCAGTTTTCCGAACGAATAGCGGTCGCGAGCAACGGTACGTGCAGGCAAGGGTCACCACCTAGAGAGGGCTTTGATTTGTGGCCAAGGAGTCGATCGAGCGGCGCGACGTTGAGTTCAAAACTAAAAAGGACCGAGAACGGAAAATTTCAGTTGCGAGGGGTCAACAAAGCGGGCACGACTGCTACAAGGTTAGTGGGATGCGCGCACAGAACGCAACGCAAGCAAACTAATCCCTTGTAATGCCCGAGATTGAACCAACTTCGGAGCAGAAAGTCAAGTACCGACGCCCAACTAACCCACCGAAACACCGATTACGCCCAGGATCACCACAGCAATTCCAAGCCACTGAGCAGGTCGAACGTCATCGTCGTAGGCCACAAGGCCGACGATTACCGAAACCGCGGGAAACAACGAGGAACCAATGACCGTGGGCGTGGGATCAAAGCTCAGGCCGATCAGAATGAAAATCGATGACAGCCCTACCGCAACGCCGGCCAAAACAGCCGTTCTGCGCAGATGAGGGGCCGGAAGTCGCGGCACCTTGGTCACGAATGCAACAGCTGCAAGGGCCACACACGCAGCGCTTCGCTGGCTGACCGCGGACCAGGTTCCGCTTTCGTCGGTGACGTCAACCAAGGCGATCAATCCGCTGGCATACCCCAAGCCGGAGAGTGTTCCCCACCGCAGGGCCACCCAGTCGACGCCAAGTTCACTTCTGTTGACCGTGATGATGGCGAGACCGAGCAAACACACCGCAGCACCCGTCAGCGTGATACGCGATGGCTCCTCGCCCCGGAACACCGTGAACCCAAACGGCAGTACGGCACTGAGCATTGCGACCGTGGGGGCCACGATGGCCGAAGACGCCTTGCTGAGACCGGTCAAGTAGCACCCGAGGCCCACCGCGAAACCAAGACCCGAGACGACCCCCAACCCGAGCGCTGCCAGGGATAGCTCGCTAGGAATCACCAGTAGCGCAGCGGCGCTGGTGACGATGGCAAAGAACTGCATCGGGATCGTGGCTGTGATCGGGCTTTGCGCCAG
>CALHFG010000002.1 GCA_938029215.1 uncultured Acidimicrobiales bacterium
CAGTCAACAGATCCCTCAGCGAACGGTACGAAAACGAACGCGTTCGCCACATCGGGTCAAGCCGGAGCGGAGCGCAGAACTAAACAGCAACGTTGCCGCCGCGCAGCAAGGCAGCTAGAGCGCGCCATGAGGCAGCCCGCAGGCCAGCAAAGCGACGAGCGGGCTACTCAGTCAACAGATCCCTCAGCGAACGGTACGAAAACGAACGCGTTCGCCACATCGGGTCAAGCCGGAGCGGAGCGCAATTAGAACGCGTTACCGGGGATCAGGGTGGCGCGATGCCACAGGAGGTGCGCATCGTCGAGCTCCACAGGCTTGGAGAGCAGGTAACCCTGGGCGTAGTCAGCGCCAAGCTGGTGGAGGTACTCGAGCTGCTCGACCGTTTCGACACCTTCGGCAACGACGGTGAGCCCCAGTGACTCCGCCAGCGTGATGGACGCCGAAACGATCGCGGTGTCCTCCCGGTTTTCGCCAAGTCCGTCCACAAATGACCGGTCGATCTTGAGCGTGTGGGCCATATGGAAGCGACGCAGGTAGTCGAGCGTGGCGTATCCGATGCCGAAATCGTCGATGCTCAGATGGCAGCCGAGGGCGGCCAGCTCAACCAGTGAAGCGGAAGCCCGTTCGAGATCTTCGACCTTCATCGACTCGGTCACTTCGAAACCGATCGATGCGGGGTCGACGCCGTAGAACTCCATGGCCTCGGTCACTGTCGGAAGTAGCGACGGGTGGGATAGCTGGCGAGCGGAAAGGTTGACCGAAACGATCGGTGACCCACCGGCCAGCCGTTCGGGCCAGTCGGCGATCTGGCGGAATGCTTCGCGGATGACCCATTCGCCGATGTCGATGATGAGACCGGAGTCTTCGGCAATGTCAATGAAGAGGGCGGGCGGCAGAACGCCGTGCCCGGGTCGGTCCCAACGAACCAGCGCCTCGGCCCCGGTCATCGCACCGGAGGCGACGTCGATGATCGGTTGATAGAGCAGGAAGAGTTCGTCGTCGGCGATGGCGTCTTTGAGGGCTGCTTCGAGCTCGTGCCGCGCGGCAAGCTGCCGGCGAAGTTCGGGATCGAAGACGGACACCATGTCTCGTCCGGCGTCGTGGGCCGCTTCGACCGCTGACTCGGCGTTCGACATCACGTCGGCCGGTGTCAGTTCGTCGTCGGGCTGCACCATGACGACACCAACGGAAGCGGTCAGTTCAGGGCTCGAGCCGTCGGCGAGGTCGATCGGCGCCAACACGACCCTGCGTAGTTCTTCCGCCGATGCGAAGGCGTCTGCCTCGTCGCGTCGACCCGGGCAGACCACTAGGAACTGGTCGGGCCCGATCCGGCCGATCGTGTCGCCGATTCGCAGGACCGACCGCAACCGTTGCGCGGTCTGGGCCAGCACGAGGTCGCCGGCCTCAGAGCCATGCCGGTCGTTGAAGGCCTTGAACCGGTCGATGTCGACCAACACGACCGAGAGCACCGTGGCATCGTCGTTCTTGCCGTCGGCGTTGCGCTTGGCGATATCGATCAATTGATCCAGTCGATCGGTCATGAGATCCCGGTTGGGAAGACCGGTGAGTGGGTCGTGGAGGGCTCGCAGGGCCAGGTCGGCTTCCCGCCGGCTGCGGTCCATGGCTACAACAGCCAGGCGGGCGACGGCGTTGAAGAGCTGTTGTTCGGACTCGGTTGGGGTCTCACGCTCTGGATGGGCCACCAGCACCGCACCGAGAACGTCGGTGTCGTTGCGCAGCATCGGCGTAAGCCACAGCGACTGAATGCCGGCGTTCTGGAACTCGATTGCCGCCTCTAGGGGCAACGACGCCACGGGGATGGCCGTTGGCTCATCCAGCCGCTGGTCGGCGCGGACAGTTTGGAAAAAGTCGGCCAGCAGGTCCGGCTTGAATCCGGCGGTTCGAACCAGGTCGAAGCGGGCCGAGGTCGCTTGGTGGGCATACGCCAGAGCCATCACGACCCGGCCGGCATCCAAAAGCGATTCGGTTCGCTCCGCCAGATGGATAACCACGTCGTCCAAAGAACCGGGGTGGGCGAGCGCATCGAAGATCTCGGTCTGATCGAATGTGACCATCGGGTCTGCCATGACCGATGTCTGCGGTGCGGGTGGTTTCCCAAGCACTCGGAACAACGACAGGTACAGCGGCCATCCATCGCTCAACGACGGGATAGCAAGGAATGTGGCGTGGACCGGTAGATCCGTACCGGAGGACGTTTGCAGCGCCATCTGCACCGCAGCTTGCTTCCCCTGACCGACGAGATCGGCGACGGCGTCGAGCTGTTTGGTTGGCGTCGACTGCGAAAAGACTGCGTTCGGTTGTTGCCCGAGCAACTCGCTGACCGAGCTGCCGACGATTTCGGCCAAACCTTCACTGACGTACACCAGATGAGCCGAGTCTGACCCAGGATGGACCGCAGAGACCATGACGCCATCGATCGAGTCGGTCATGTGGTTGGCAGGGGTCGACACGGCACAAAGACTAACCCTCCGCCACCCGACGGTCAGGGAAGCGCGAGAGATTGCTGCCGCTACCGTTTCGGATGTGAGATCGTCGGCCTACGGAGACCCGCTTACTGTGGGCGAACTCTGCGAGGGAATCAACGATGCCCTTCGTTCCCACTTTGGTACCGAAGTGTGGGTTCGAGGCGCTATCTCGGGCCTCAACCGGTCCGCCAATGGACACGTGTACTTCACGCTCATCGACCCCGACGACATCGGGCAGCGACCTGAGGCAATTCTGAACGTTGCCCTGTTCGCCAATGCAAAGTTCCGGGTCAACGCAATCCTCAAGAAGACCGGTGCGGTCCGCATGGAAGACGGCATCGAGGTCGCCATCGGAGGCACCGTGGAGCACTACGCCCCCAACGGGCGTGTGCAGTTGATCATGAACATGATCGACCCCAGCTACACCCTTGGCCGCCTGGCCGAGAGTCGGGAAGCGACGCTCAAGCGTCTGGCGGCCGAGGGCCTATTGGACCGAAACCGATCGCTCCCGCTTCCCGCCCTGCCACTGCGAATTGCCCTGGTCACCAGCGAGGGCAGCGCGGCCGAAGCTGACTTCATGGATGAACTGTCGGCGAGCGGCATCCCGTTCGAGGTGAGTCTGTTCGACGCCCGAGTACAGGGCGCTGATGCGCCGAAGATTCTCGCTGCGGCGCTCCAGGCCACCAGCAAAGTGGCGGTGGATGTCGTTGCCATCGTCCGAGGAGGCGGAGCGAAGACCGACCTGGTCACCTTTGATCACTACGAGGTGGCAGCTGCCGTGGCCGCATGCCCGGTGCCGGTGGTGATCGGTGTCGGTCACGAAGTAGATCGGTCGATCTGCGACGAGGTAGCAGCAGTTTCCACCAAGACGCCCACTGCCGCCGCTGGTTGGATCGTGCAACAGGTCGCCCGCTTTGATCAACGGGTGCAGAATGCAACCGATCGGCTGGTGGCCGCCACACAACACCAGCTCCTCGTTAGCCACCAGCGGTGCGAGAACGCCCAACGACGACTGTTGTCGGGCGCTTCGACCGCCCTGGAGACGGCTAGCCGTCAACAGGAACGCTCGGTGCTTCGGCTGCGGTCCGCAGCCACCTCCTCGCTGGCCAGCGCCACCCATCGACTCGACCGCAACGACCTGCGCCAGCGGGCTCTCGACCCGGTTCAGCTGATGGCTCGAGGGTGGTCGATTACCAGGAACTCCGACGGGTCGATTCTCCACTCGGTGGGACAGGTGGCGGCAGGCGACACAATGAAGACCCACATCGCCGACGGTGTGGTTACGAGCAGAGTCGAGTCAATCGATGCTGCGCCTCCTGCCGACCTACCCAGCGATGATTCAGACAAGTGAGCAATGCCGTGTCAGACCCCTCCTACAGCGATGCCATTGCCGAAGTAGAGAGCATCCTTGGCGAGCTCGAGGGCAGCGTGGTCGACGTTGACCATCTGGCCGAGCGAGTGAAGCGCGCCTCAGAGCTGCTGCGGATATGTCGCGATCGGCTGGCTGTGGTCGAAGTCGATGTGGCCAAGCTGGTCAGCGAACTGGATGCTTCCGACGATGAGTAGCCAGCGAGAGGAAAGCACTCCCGACGCGATCCTCTCGGTGGCCGCTGCAACCGAGGCTCACCTGCATCACGTCTTTCAAACCGAAATCGATCGCTGGACCGCCAACGACCAACGCCTAGGGGAAGCGGTCATTCTCCTGGCGAACATGGTTCTCGGTCGCGGCAAGCGACTTCGAGCGGCTTTTTGCTATTGGGCCTGGGACGGTACCCGTCAGTGGATCGGTGAGCCCCAACGCAACGACGACGACATCATGGAGGCCTGTGCAGCCTTTGAACTGTTGCAGGCGTTCGCCCTTATTCATGATGACATCATGGACAACGCCGCCACTCGACGAGGAGTGCCGACGATCCACACCACCGAAGCGGCTCGCCTCCAGCACCTGGGTTGGCGCGGTGAGCCCCGCCGCTACGGAGAGGGAGTAGCCATACTGCTAGGCGATCTGGCGCATGCCTATGCAGATCGATGCATCGGCAACACCACCGAACCGGCCCGCAAGCTGTGGGACGAGCTGCGGATCGAGCTGAACCTGGGCCAGTATCTCGATATTCGCAGCAGCGCGGCGGGCGAGTCCGATCGCTCCACCGCTCGAGCCGTCGCCACTTTCAAAAGCGCTCTGTACACCATCGTGCGTCCACTACAGATGGGCGCAACTCTGGCCCCGGGGTGGGACGCACTCAGTCCCGACGCCCAAAAGCAGGCGCTCGATCAACTGGAGGCCTTCGGTCGACCATTGGGCGAAGCGTTTCAGTTGCGCGACGATCTCTTGGGTGTGATCGGCGAGTCTTCAGCCACCGGCAAGCCCGTCGGGGCGGATCTGCGCGAGGGGAAGTCCACCGAGCTGATGGCGATCGCTCTGGAGCGGGCGACTCCTGAACAGCGGCAACTCCTGGCCACGGTCGGTCAACCCAACCTGTCCGAGCCCATGATTCATGCGCTAGTGGACGTGCTTTACACCACGGGCGCCATCAACGAGATCGAACATCGGATCTCACAACTGGTGAAACGGGCCCATGAAACGCTCCCAACTTTGAGAATCGACCCCTCGACGCAGGTGACAATGGCCGCTCTCGCAGACTACGTTGGCCTTCGCACCCACTGACCGCGTTGACCACATGACGGAGAGCGACACTGTGAGTCGTTTATCACCACTGCACGCAGTATTGAAGGATGACTCCGTCCTGCCGACGGGGTAACTGGTGACGACCGCAACATCCAAGGGCGCCAGCGCGTCCCTCGGCCAGGCATGGGCGTCTTTGCGCGCCCTGAAGACCGGCGACGGCACGGTCGAAGTCAACGTTCTCACCTCCTCACTTGCCGCCGTCCTCACGCTGCTTCGATGGGGCGCTATTGCGATCGGACTGGGCTGGGCCGCAACTCAGGCCTCCGAGGGCCGAGTCGGCGCTGTTGGAACACTGGCCGTCGCCATTTTCGTCGCCACCTTCCGTACGGTCATTCCCCTTCGCACCGACGCCAGCAGTAACTCGGCGCTCATCTTCGCGTGCCTCGACGTTGCCGTGCTGGGCGCTGGTCTTGGGATCTCCGCCGGCCTAAACAGTCCGTTCGTTGGCTGCCTCATGGTTGCCGTCGCCGTGGTCGCATTCGGTTGGGGCCTCCCCGCTGGTGCCGCCGCCAGCGTGATCGCATTCGCGTCCACCGGCGTGAGCAGCGTGTATTTCACCGACGCCGGGTTGGGGTTCAGCCCGCTCGCGGTCCTCGCGCTTGTGTGCGCGGCCCTCTTCCCAGGCATCTACCACATCAATCTTTCCGACGCCGAGCTCAAACGGCGCCAACTGGGCGTCGAACGCGACAAACTCGTTGAGACCAACGAACTGCTAGGCGCTCTCATGGGCGTAGCCCGAACGCTGCCGTCTTCGCTCGACCTGGCCGACGTGCTCCGAGGAACACGGATGCAGTTGCAAGATGCGTTCAAGCCCGATCGCATTGTCATCCTGACCCTGGACGACACCACGCTGGACGAGCAGCTCTGGGCCACCCAAACCCAAACCGGCTTCGACCTTGCACCCACGTTTCCGGTAGACGAGCTGCCTGCACCACTATCCGAAGCTGCGGCCGCTCCCGACGTTCTCCGGATCAACGACCTCAGTATCGACAGCGACCGCACCGGTTCTGGCATGTATGCCCGACTCATCGTGAACGGGCGTGACCGGGGCCTGGTTGGCATCGAACGCGAAACTCTTGCTGCCTACTCCCCCGGCGACGCCATCATGCTGAGCGGCATGGCCGACGTTCTGGCCCTCACGTTGTCGAACGCTCGATCATTCGGTCACCTCCGTTCCCTCGCAGCCGCCGAAGAACGAGGCCGAATCGCCCGAGACCTTCACGACCGCCTGGGCCAGTGGCTCACCTACATCAGTCTCGAGCTGGAGCGCATCCAGTCCGAGCAAGATGAGCCATCCGCCGACCTTAAATCGCTCCACGAGGACACCCAGGGCGCTATTGCCGAGCTGCGCGACACCCTGATGGAACTTCGGGCCAGCGTCGGCCCGGGACGACCACTGGGAGTGCTTCTCGGAGAGGTCGTCGACCGCATTCGAAAGCGCAGTACTCTCGAAATTGAACTCACCTCACCCGACGATCGAGACCTCGTACTAGGAGAAGTAGTAGAAAATGAACTTCTACGTATTTCTCAAGAGGCGCTCACGAATGTCGAAAAACATGCAAACGCCTCCCGGGTCACCGTGGCCTGGACAATCGAACGCGGCAGAGGCACGCTTTATATCCACGACAATGGTCGCGGTTTCGACCCTACAAAGGGCATTCGAGGCAACGCCTATGGTTTAGTGGGTATGCGTGAACGAGCCGCCTCGGTTGGGGCAATCTTAGAAGTACGCAGCTCACCCAACGAGGGCACGACGATTACCGTCCTCACCAGTCCAACAATTTCGGGAGCACACCCATGATCCGAATCCTTCTTGCCGATGACCACGCTTTACTACGAGACGGCCTACGCCGTTCGTTCGAGGCAGCTGGAGACGACGTAGTCGGTGAAGCCTCAACCGGAGAGGAAGCGGTTTCGCTGGCGAAGTCGCTGCAGCCCGATGTAGTCCTTATGGACCTTTCTATGCCCGTCATGGACGGCATCGAAGCAACCGCACTTATTCGTGAAGCGGTACCCACCTGCCGAATCGCCGTGCT
>CALHFG010000003.1 GCA_938029215.1 uncultured Acidimicrobiales bacterium
GGACCCAACCAGTACACGGTGACCGGAACCGCGCTCTGTGGGTTGTGTGTTGTGGAGATCTACGCGGCAAGCGGGGACGCGAGCGATCTTGAGCCAGTTTCTGGTCTGCGTCACGGTGAGGGTTACGGAGTATTCGGGACCGGCACGACCGATGCGGCCGGCAACTTCACGGTCCTGGCCTTCCTGGATGGATCTGTGGCCGAGATCTCGGCCACGGTCACGTTCAACGTAGGGGTAAACGGGACCAGTGAATTCTCTCCGAACTTCGCCTTGACGCCCGCGGCTGGCTTCGGTGGACGCGTGCTGGTCGACGCCAACGGTGACGCCGACCTGACCGATGCCACGCCGGCCGCCGGCTCGACGGTTCGAATCTACCGAGACCTCGATGGAGCAGGGTCTGCTGTCGGCTCGGGCCCCGCCCTAGGCGACCCGCTCGTCGCCACGCTCACCACCGCTGCCGATGGCTCGTGGTCCTATCCATCGTCGGCCGACAGCTACTGGGTCACTGTCGATTCCAAGACCGTTGCCCCACCGGCGCTCAATGGCGGCTCGGCAGCCGATGAGACCTGGGCCGAGCAGACCTATGGCCCGGCCGGTTCTCGGAGGGCGTTCTACTCCGGGACGACAGCAGCAATTGAGGTGACAACGGTCAACGGGCCGGTCGTCGGCGGCGAAGAGGCATCGGTGTCGGATAACGCGGCTTCGCTGCCAGGCTCCGAGCACGTGTTCTTCGTGCCGGCGGCGTCGACGGCAACCGATCTCGACACGGCGTTCTCGTTCAACGTGGTCGTCAACGCCTCGGGCGGAAACGGGTTCGATGGCGACCTTAGCGACCCTCGCACGTGGCAAGGCACCCTGCGCCAGTTCATCCAGAACGCGAACGCTATCGCCGGTCCAAACGACATGCGCTTCGTCCCCTCCTCCCCACCCAACGCTGCAGACGCTGGCACCGGGACGGCATGGTGGCGAAGTTCGGTCGAACAACAGCTGCCAACGATCGTGGATGAGGACACAACGATCAGCGGACAGCTGCACGACTACGCCGATCCCTCGGTTCTGCTCGATCTAAATCGAATCGATCTAGCGGCAGCGCGATCGGTAGGTGTCGATGGCACTCTCATCAATGGAGTCGACGCCCCGGAGCTGGAGCTGTGGGGCAACCGGGCCGGCAACCCTGCCATGAACGGCCTGGTGCTTCAAGCCAGCCGCTCAAACGTGAACAACATCGCTCTCCTCGGCTTCAACACCGCAATTGAAATCGGTATCGGAGTCGGCGACACCACCACGGATTACGTACTCGAGCGGAACACCATCGGTGTCGAAAACGCGACTGGCGGTGACCCTGGTACCAGCAATCGCAACGAAAGCGCAGTCTACGTAAGGGGTGCCAGCGACGTCGACTTCGACCAGAGCCTGATTGGATACTCGAAGTTCTCTGCCATCTTCATCTCGGCCGGCTCCACCAACGTCCTCGTGAATGAAAGCCACTTCGTCGAAGCGGCAGCGGAGAACGCCACCTCGGGTGCGATTCTCATGATGGACACCGGCCCCTCGATGCGCATTACCAACAACTTCATTAGCGGGGTCAACGGATTCGCGATCGACGCGATCGCGACGGTTGGCGGCTCGACGTTCGCCGGCAACACGATTGAGAACTCTGGTGCCGCCGGTGTCAACGAGGGAGGAATCCGAGTCTCGGGAACAGGAACCACGGTCGAGAAGAACTTGTTTGGGCCGACTCAGGGTGCACCGGTGGTACTTGTGGGGACAAGTCAGCCAGCGATTGGCGCGATCGTCACCCAGAACACTTACGGATCGATCGCCGACTACCAAAACCCCTTCACCGCCGGGCCCGCTCCAGCAATAGATATCTCTCGCCCGGGATTCAATGCGGACCTTGGCGATGGCGCCGATGCCAACACAGGTTCTGATGGGTGCGGCGCAGATGAGCCGTCCGCGGGTAGCCAGGGCTTGGACTATCCGGTTCTGACGATGGCCGAGTCGAATGGCAACACGGTGATCAGCGGCACTGCATGCGTCGGCGCGACGATCGAGATCTACGAGGCAACCGGAGCGGGCGGCACCCCCACGGTCTACCGGGGTTCATTCGTCGCAGCAGCTACGTCGGTAAACCACACCATCGGTGGCGGTCTTGGTAGCAGCGCAACCCACTACACCTTCACCCAGCGAAACAACTCGGGGACGTCAGAGTTCGCTCCGCCAGTCCCCGCTGTGGTTGCCAATCAACCTCCATCCATCACGAACCCGGGGCTGCTCCACGTCATCTTGGAGAACGTGCCGTTTACGTTGCCTATCGTTGGTGATGATCCCGACGACAGCGATGAGGTGTGGAGCGTGTCAGGCCCGGCAGGCCTGACGATCTCAGCCGGCGGAGTAATTTCATGGACTCCGGATGAAACTACCGGCAATTCGACGTTCACCGTGATCGTCACCCTCACGGGCGGGGGAGTGAGCACTAGTGAGTCGTTCGCCATTCAGGTGGTCGAAGATAACCAGTCTCTGACGGTTGTGGATCCCGGACCACAGACCGCTACCGAGTTCGTCCCGTTCGTCCTGCCGATGACGTTCGATGATCCTGACGATCCGACCGGTGCCGGGATCGCGATCGGGCTTCTCTCAGTACCTTCCGGCATGACATGGGACTCGGCATCGAGAGAGATCCGGTGGACTCCAGGAGAGACCCATGGCGGGACGACGGTCACGTTGACCTTCCGAGCGGTTTCGGGCGGGGAGACCGTTGATGTCCCGCTAAGCATTGCCGTCGCTGAAGACGACGCCCCGCCCTCCGCCTCCATCACGCCAACGGCTTCGACGACCGAGTTCGTGCCCATTCAGATCACACCTTCGGGTTCTGACCCAGAAGGAGTTCCACTGGCATGGTCGTTCCTGGCTGGCCCCGCTGGCGTGACCGTTGATCCCGTCACGGGCCGCATCGACTGGACTCCCGGAGAAGCTGACGGAGGGACAACTGCGGTGATTCGAATTGCCGCCACCGATGGCACAACAACACCGGTGCCGGTTCAGGTGGCGGTGTCGGTTGCCGAAGATGACCAACCACCCGTTCTGAATCCGATCACCCGGCTGAGTGCCTTGACTGGCGGAACGCTCTCGTACCCCGTCGTGGCGGTCGATCCGGACGATCCCGCCGATGCGCTGACTTACAGCTTGGTTGCTGGTGCTGATCCTGTTCCTGCGTGGATGTCGATCAATCCCACGACTGGAGTTGTCACCTTCACCCCGCCCAACGCAGGAGATACCGACGTCTCGGTCGTCGCGACCGAACCTGACGGTCCCTCGGCCTCGACGCCGTTTGCCATTACTACAACCGATCCGGTGGGCCCACCAGCAACCATCACGGCTCCTCCACCGCAGACGATCGCTGAAGGGGACGTGGCCTCCGTCGTCTTCTCCTCGGCAAATGCCACTAGCTATGTGGTCGGAAGTTTGCCGCCTGGGGCGGCCTTCAATCCGTTGACTACCACCATTTCTTGGCCCACGGGCGAAGCCGACGGCGGCACCACCCAGAGTTTCACCGTCACGGCGATCGGCGATGGCGGCTCACAAACGGCAACGGCGACGGTTCAGGTTGACGAGGTCAACCAGGCACCGGTCGCTGGCCCGGTCGGAACGGTTTCTGTGATTGTTGGCAACAACGTCACGGTGCCTATTTCGGTAACCGACGCTGATCTGCCCGCCCAAGACTTCGTATGGTCGCTGCTCGAGGGTCCCCCCGGCCTCCAACTCAGCAACGCCGGTGTCGTGACCTGGACGAATGCGAGCGCGGGAACGTTCCTGGTGCGAACGATGGTGTTCAACCCAGGCTTCCCGGCTCAGCCGGATTTCGCGGACTTCTTCGTCGACGTACAGCCCGCCCCTACCACGACAACCACAGCACCGCCGACCACTACAACCTCCCCACCCGCGACCACAACAACCACGACCACGTCGACATCAACGTCGACGTCAACGTCGACTTCGTTGGTCCCAACGACGACTGTTCCCCCGAGTACCTCGGTTGCGACTACGGCTCCGACAAGCACAACCGTCCCACCCTCAACGACGACCACAACGACGCCGGCAACGACACTCCCTGAACTGCCGATTGACGAACAGGCAATCGCTCCTCCAGCACCGAGGGTCGAACCGCCGGTTGCAGAGCCCTTTGACGGCGAAATCTCGGTCATCAGCGGTATTCCTAGTCTGTTGGCGGCACCGGCTGCGGTGCAACTCCCACGCCAGGCGACCGTGCTTTCCGGTGCGTGGATCTTGCTGCTAGGCATCCCTTTGGTGATGTGGGAGCGAAAGCGAGCGGTGAGCGTTGTCCACGGAGCTGGCGCAACCGATCGTGTTCCAGTTTTCTCTACCCGGAACGGAACCCACCCCATCGCTCACCTACGTAGCGACGCCACCATGCTTTGGTGGCGGTTCCGATTCATGGGGCTCGGCGAGGGCCAGCGGGTTCGTATCGACTCTCCTTTGGGTCGAGTGTGGATCGATCGAGACAACCTGCAACCGCTCCATAACAGCATCGAGGCCCGAGGCCACGGCGCATAGCGCAGCCCCGCTTTCAGAAGTCGCCAATCGTCGAGTTGATGTTTGGCTGAAGTCGCCGACGGGAACACATGGATCGAAACGTCGTTTCCAAACGTCTTAGAGGTGTGAGACGTTCGTTGACCCGTGGCTGGATTTGCCTGCTGCTTGCCCTGCTGGCCTCATGTGGGAGTAACGATGCGGCGCCGCTGAACACAACACCGCCGAAATCCGAACACGCACTCGCTGTCGTCGTTCCTGAATCAACTCCAGTGTCTAAACCGGTGACCACGAACGCGGTGCCCTCCACGACGACCATCCCACCTCGTCCAGCCTGGCCGTCCGACGGGCTCGAGCCCGGCAGCGAAGGAACGCTAGTGGAGCTGCTGCAGGCCGATCTAGAAGCGCTTGGATTTCGCACAGGCGATTCGATCGACGGCGTCTACGGGGCTGGGACGACATCGGCTGTGATGGCGTTTGAGAAATTCGAGGGTCTTGACCGCGATGGAGTCGCCGATGCGGAAATGCTGGCTGCTCTTGCGGAGCCGACGGGCATTGTCCCACTTGGCGCCATGGCAGGAGCGCCTCGGATCGAAATCGATCTGGAGCGCCAGTTGTTGTTCGCCCGCGCCGACAACGGACAGATCAAGATCCTGAACACTTCAACCGGTAGTGGTGAGACGTACCAATCGAGCAGTGGTAGCTATGTACGGGCTACCACCCCGACCGGGGACTACCGGATCGAACGTCGTATCGATGGGGTACG
>CALHFG010000004.1 GCA_938029215.1 uncultured Acidimicrobiales bacterium
AACGAAGGCAGACCTGGAAGACCAGTTGCTCCAGATATTCGCAGCCACCGGCACGACCGTCGTCTTCGTTACCCACGACATCGACGAAGCTGTCTACCTCAGTGACCGGGTGCTCGTGTTGGACGGCGCCCCCGCCCGGATTGTGGAGGACATACCAGTTTCGAGCCCGCGGCCCCGGACACAGATGCTCACGCGCGAGTCCTCCGAATTTCTGACGGCCCGTCACCGTGTTCACGAGGTGATCTTTGGAACCCAGTAACGCACCCATCCGGTCGAATCCACTTGGCGTGGCCGTTCTCTTAGGCCTTGCCGGGTTGTGGGAGGTGCTCGTTCGATTCAAGATCGCCGAGCTCCAATTCCTCCCTGCACCGTCTGAGATCGCTGTTGCCGCCCGAGAGACTCTGGTTGGAGGAGAACTGATCGAACGGGTCGTTCATACGTTGGGCGTGACGATCCTCGGGTGGAGCGTGGCCAGCGTCATCGGTGTGTGTCTCGGTGTTCTGCTAGGGCTATCGCCGGTGGCCTACCGGTACTCGATGACGAGTTTCGAAGTTACCCGTGCCATTCCGCCGATTACGTTCGTACCCGCCGCCCTGCTCATCTTCGGGTTCTCGTTGAAGATGGAGCTTGTGCTCGTCATCTACGGCGGGATCTGGCCGGTGCTCATCAACACCATTGGCGGTGTCCGTTCGATCCCATCGGAACTGCGGGACGTTGGGCGAATGCTCCGGTTGTCTCGAACCGAGACGATCAAGAAGGTCGTGCTGCCAGCAGCGCTGCCGTCGGTGGTGGTCGGTTTGCGGCTGGCGCTGTCGCTCTGTCTTGTTCTCGCGATCGTCGCCGAGATGGTCGGGAATCCGGCAGGGATAGGCAACGGCCTCATCAGCGCCCGTCAGGCACTGCAACCAGCTCTCATGTTCGTGTATGTGATCGTTGCCGGCCTGTTGGGGGTAGCACTCAACAGCACGCTTCGAGCAGCCGCACGACTGATCCTGCCCGGTAATGCAGCGAAGGACGTTGCGCTGTGATCGACCACGATCGGACAGCCGGGACGGCATCAAGATCCAGGGTGTGGACCGGTTTGGGTTCACTGCCCGGGTTGCTTCCGCTGGTACTGCTGCTCGGGCTGTGGCAGGTGCTGGGTTCGCCCGACTCGCCCTTCTTCCCAGCGCCTTCGTCGTGGTGGCCCGCGTTGTTCACCCGTGGTCAGGGCGACAAGATCCTGCCCGCAGTTTTCGACACCATTCGAACGTTCGGATTGGGCCTGTCGATCGCAACGATTCTGGGCGTGTCACTCGGCCTGCTCGTCGGGGCATCCAGGCGGGTCGGCCGGGCCATGGGCCCCACCTTCGAGTTTGCCCGCGCCCTCCCGCCCGCCGCTGTCGTTCCCGTGGCAACTCTGCTGCTTGGCTTCGACGAGTCGATGAAAGTGGTGGTAGTCGTGCTGGCGGCGCTTTGGCCGATACTGCTCAACACCAGTTCTGGAGTTGCCGAGTTGCCTCCGACGCTGCTCGACACGGCCCGATCACTTCGATTGTCAAAGACCGCAACGGTGTTCCGGGTACTGCTCCCGTCGGTCATGCCCGCCATCGTCCTTGGTGTTCGGGTGGCGACTCCGATTGCGCTCGTGATCACACTATTGGTCGAGTATCTGACGGCCGTGAACGGCGTGGGCGCCTTGGTCGGGGAAGCTCAGAGAACGTTCCAGCCCGCACGCGTCTATGCGCTGATCGTTATCGCAGGGCTGATCAGCCTCTGTGTGAACTCGGTCGTTCGCAGCATCGAGGACGCCGTCAGGCGCCGACGCGTCGGGGACCTCCGATAGAGGACTGCGCTCGAGCTAGTCGACGGTCGTGACGAGGGTATCGAGCGATTTGCGAACCTTTGGAAGCGGCAGGAGCCAGTCGGCCTCGGGGTTGCGCTCGCCGAGCGGAAGTAGCACGACTGAGCGAAGGCCCTTCTCCCGCAGGCCGAGGATCTTGTCTACCTCATCAGGATTGAATCCCTCCATCGGTGTGCTGTCGACACCGTGCTCGGCAGCGGCGAGGAGTGCGAAACCCAACGCAATGTAGGCCTGACGGGCAGCGTGAGCGTAGTTGACCTCGGAGTCACGTCCGACATAGTTGGACTTGAGGTTGTCGTAGTAGGCATCGATTGCTGGCAGGTCGCCACGGGCGTCTTTGTTGAGCTGGACGACTTCGTCGATGCGCTCTGCGGTGTAGTCGTCCCAGGCGGCGAACACGAGGACATGGGAACCGTCGGTGATTGGGGACTGGTCGTATGCGGCCTCACGGATTTGGGCCCGTACGTCGGGGTTGGTTACGACGAAGAGTTCGAACGGCTGGGTTCCGCTCGACGTTGGTGCCATGCGAACCGCCTCGATGATGGCGTCGACCTTGTCTTGGGCCGCAGGTGAGGCGGGGTTCATCGCCTTCGTGGCGTAGCGCCAGTTCATACGTTCGGTGAGTGGTGTCGATGTCATGTGAGTGGTCCTTACTTGTTCAGGTTTTTGAGAAGGGAGTCGGCTGCGAGCCGGCCGAATGCGTTTGCCGCCTGTGGTCCATCGCCGGAAACGAGCTTGCGATCGATGTGAACCATGCCGTTCGACTTCTTGTTGATGATGTTCACGCCGAGCTCGGTGAGGCGTTGGCCGAGCCACCACGGCATGCGGCCGGGCAGGTAGCCGATGAGTGGAGTCTGCTTGTCGACCGAGTCGGGGAACACCACCATGTCATAGCCCTCGTAGAGGTAGCCGGTACTCGGCTGTCCGGCCTTGGCCTCGGGAAGATCGGCGGCGAGCAACGCCCCGGGCCCGTGGCACAGGGCAAGTGTGTGAAGGTCGCGGTTGTGTGCCCAGTGGAGGACCTTGCCCACGTTCACATCGTCGGGGAGCCCCAGCATTGCGCCGTGGCCGCCCGGTGCGAAGACTGCGCAGTAGGGGGAGGTGTCGGTCAACGAATCAGCGACGAAATCGGTCAACGCCATCGGTTTGTCGAACCGATCCTTGAAGTCGTGGTAGATGCCCATCACGGCTTGGTCCTCTTCCGGCATCGCCCACATCTCGATCTGGACCGGAGCGCCTGTTGGCGTCGCGATGTCGATGTCGAACCCGGCGGCCCGCAGGTGCAGCATGGGTACGAGCATCTCGACCGGATGGTTACCGGTCGAGAATTTCTTGCCGTTGACCATCGTCATGGCCTTCTGCTCGGTGCAGATCATGAGGATCTTCAGATCGCCTTCGTACGGGTTGTTGTAGGCGTGGCCGTCGTAGTCGGTCTTGTCCTGAGTGGCGAGCTTCATGGCCAGCCAGGAGGGCCGAAAGGTGCCGTCTTCTTCGATTTGGGGAGACAGGGGCGAGCGCATGAGAGCGACAGTATCGAGAAGGTAGTAGTATCTTCTACGGTACTAACGCAGAAAGTTGGAGTCCGTGACAAATCACACGTCGACCGCCGTCACCGTCGAGTCGCTGGCCACGTTCCATCGCATGGTCGGCGGTCGTTGGAAGATCGGCATTCTCTACAACCTGGGCTGCGATGGCAAAGCCCGTTTCAACGAGTTGGCTACACGCATGCACCCGGTGACTCCAACGACGCTCACCCGCCAGCTCCGCGAACTTGAACGAGATGGTCTCATCACCCGAACCCAGTACAACGAGATACCGCCCCGGGTCGAATACGACATCACGGACACGGCCCACACCCTGCTTCCGGTGCTTGAGACGATCGCTATGTGGACCAGTGAGCACGGAAACAATTTTGTAGCAAGCGGCGACTGATCCGTTCGTTCCTCACCTGACCAGCGGCCGCGGTGCCCTCAAAGGTCTTGCGGCTAGATGTTCACGATCGGGGGGAGCTCTCGTTCGTGTCCGTCGGCTGTGCCTTCGGCTAGTTTCGCTCATACAGCGTCACCACTGCGGCTCCACCGAGGCCGATGTTGTGCTGCAGCGCTCGTGTTGCCCCGTCGACCTGCCGAGCATTGGCTTCGCCTCGCA
Organism: uncultured Acidimicrobiales bacterium; assembly: GCA_938029215.1. Classification (GTDB taxonomy): domain Bacteria; phylum Actinomycetota; class Acidimicrobiia; order Acidimicrobiales; family SZUA-35; genus JABDIY01. The sequence goes on from CALHFG010000004.1 coordinate 3,992, forward strand.
ATTGCCAGTTGAGTTCGGCGCACTGGGCCAGACCGGTCGCTCCCAGTGGATGGCCCTTCGAGATCAACCCTCCCGACGGGTTCACGACCCAACGCCCGCCGTAGGTTGTGTCGCCGGCATCGATGAGCTGGCCGCTTTGCCCGATCTCACACATGCCAAGGGCCTCGTAGGTCAACATCTCATTGGGGGAGAAGCAGTCGTGCAGTTCGATGACCTGCACGTCGGCGGCGTCGAACCCTGCCATTTCGTAGGCGGTGCGAGCTGCTGCTTCGGACATATCGGCGCCCACGATGGTTCGGGCATCATCGGTTTCGAACGAGGAGGCGAAGTCGGTGGCCATTCCCTGACCAGCGATCTTGACGGCCTGGCCTTCGAGACCAAACTTCGCTACGGCATCTTCGCTCATGAGAACGGCGGCCGCCGCGCCGTCGGAGGTGGGGGAGCATTGCAGACGCGTGAGCGGAGCATCGATCAGTGGGGCGTCGAGGATCTCGTCGAGCGTGTAGACGTCCTGGAATTGGGCATAGGGATTGTTCGACGAGTGGCGATGGTTCTTCTCGGCCACCTTTGCGAAGTGTTCGGGAGTCGTGCCGTAGCGCCGCATGTGGTCATCAGCGGCTCGGGCCCACATTTGTGGAGCGATCGGGCTGGATGTTTCCTCGTGCAGATGTTGCAGGCTCGTGATGTGATGGTCCAACGGGTTGGCTCGCCCCTCAGCACCCAGTGAAAGAGAGCCACGCTGCATCTTCTCGAAGCCAACAGCCATGGTCACCTCGGCCATTCCGCCGGCGATCATCTGGCGTGAGTACAACAAGGCGGTGGAACCGGTGGAACAGTTGTTGTTCATGTTCACGATCGGCACCCCGGTGTGGCCCAGCTCGTACACGGCCCGTTGGCCCGAGGTCGACTCTCCGTAGACATAACCGACTGAGACCTGTTCGATCTCGGCGTAGTCCACACCGGCATCTTGTAGCGCGTTGGTGCCAGCCTCTTTGACCATGTCGGGGTAGTCCCAATCACGGCTGCCTGGCTTTTCGAACTTCGTCATTCCGACACCGACGACATATACGTCTTTCATGACTTCGTTTCCTTCTCTGGGCTTGGCTTGCTGTTTGGGCTACTTCGGCTAGTGCTTGGACCGAGAACGTCACCGCCGCAACGACCTGAACACCGACAACAGTATGAACACAACGACGTGCGTTGTACATTTCGCCGACAGCAGCAGCGTCTTCAGGCAGCTCACACTGTTGAAGGGCACAGAAAGCGGGCGAAGCGCCTCGTGGCAACCGGCATGACCAGCCATGTCATCATGACGACCACGACTCCGGTCAACGCCATCGTGTCGACCGGCGTCGGCAGAAGGTCGAGCACGGGCCCGGCCGTCTCGATGACAACGGTG
>CALHFG010000005.1 GCA_938029215.1 uncultured Acidimicrobiales bacterium
GTAGTCGGCGATGCCGGTGTGGTTAGAGAAGCTGGCGCCGAACACGACCACCGTGTCGGATTCGTTCATCATCCAACTGGCTACCGGTGTGCCCGACCGTCCCATGACGCCACATCCGAGCGGATGATCATCCGAGATCAGTCCCTTGGCTTTGAAGGTGGTGACTACCGGTGATCCCAAACGGTCGGCGAGAGCGATGACCGCATCCATGTCGTCGCGGGCTCCGTCGCCGACCACGATGAGCGGCCGTTTCGCGGTGGAGAGCATTGCGACCGCGTCGGCCAGCGCGTCGGCGGGCGGACCTATCAGTCGGGAACCCACCCGGCCCTTGGGTGACGATGCCGACGCATCATCGGCCACGGCCATGTGTTGTACCTCGTCGGGGAAAATCAGGTGTGAGACCCCTCGTTCGATGATCGCCGTCTTCATAGCGAGGGTGGCCAGCTCGGCGTGGTTGGACCCGGCGTGCATGGACTCGCTGAACTTCGCGACGCCGGCAAATGCCGCCTCCAGATCGGTGTCCTGGAAGGCGCCTCGGCCCTTCACCGACGAAGGAACCTGGCCCGATAGTGCCAGCACGGGAGCACCGTCTTCTTTGGCGTCATAAAGACCGGTCAGAAGGTTGGTGCTACCGGGGCCCGCGATACCGAAACAGCCTGCGACCCGCCCGGTGAGCTTGCCGAAGGCGGTGGCGGCAAACGCCGCCGCGCCCTCGTGCCGAATGCCGATGAACGTGAGGTCGCCTCGCTCCTCGGCTTTACGCATAGCGTCAGCGAAACCAAGATTGGAGTGGCCGACCATTCCAAACACGTGGGTGAGGCCCCAGTTGGTAAGCGTCTCCACCACCACGTCGCTGACGGTTCGGGGTGACGGCGGCTCGGGTTCAAGCGAAACATAGACCCCGTCGTCGCGAACCTCCACGGGGAAGCATGCCGGAGCGTCGCTGAACCCTTCGGGCGGTTGGCCGTCGAGTGGTGAATAGTCATAGCCGTGCCATGGACAGCGCAGCCAGCCGCCTTCAATCGTCCCCTCCCCCAGCGGGCCGCCCTGGTGAGGGCAGGCGTTGTCGACACAGCCAAACTGGCCGTCGTAGTGCGAGACCGCGAACGATCGAGTTCCGATCGAGACCGTGGTGACCCGCCCCTCTGCTAACTCATCCGCACCGAGAAGCCGATGCCACTCCGCACTTGCCGACGTTGAATCATCCTTAGACATGGGCGCACCTTCCGTTGGCGAGACCGTAGCGTCACCCACGATTTCCACGAAACCGACCGCAACGCTAGGTGACGGGTCTGCCTGTTGCTGCGAGGAACGAGCCGCAACGAGCGGACCCGTCACCTGGCGTTGCGTGGGCAGGGCGCTCTTGGCGCTTACACGCCTGGCTCAGTTGGCGACGATGTTGATGAGCTTGGGTGGGCGGGCGATGACCTTGCGGATGGTCTTGCCGTCCAGCAGCTCTTTGATTCGCTCGCTCTCCATGGCCATGGTCTCCGCTTCGGCTTCGGTGATTGCGGCCGGCACGTCAATGCGGTCACGAACCTTGCCGTTGATCTGCAGGACCATGGTGATGGTGTCTTCGGCGGCAAGCGAGGCGTCGTACTGTGGCCACTGGGCGGTGTGGACCGATCCCTCTCCGCCTCGGGCCTGCCACAGTTCTTCGGTGATGTGGGGAGCAATGGGGGCCAGCATGCGCAGCAACGCACTGACCGAATCGTTCCAGACCGCCGCGGACACGGTGCCCTCGCGAGCGGCGCTAGTCATGCTGTTACGTAGCTCCATCAACGCCGCAACTGCGGTGTTGAACTTGAACGCTTCCATGCCGTTTTGGGCTCGATCGATCGCCTGGTGAACCTTGCGGGTGAGCGCCGCGTCATTGTCGGCCGACGCCGCCTTGGGTTCGTACTCGACGGTGCCGATCTTCCACACGTCCTCGATGAAGCGACGGGAGCCCATGATGCCTTGGCTGTTCCATGGGCCGCCCTTGGTCCATTCGAACGCGAACATCAGATAGGTACGAACCGTGTCGGCGCCGTAGATGGCCACCAAGTCGTCCGGGTTCACGACGTTGCCGCGACTCTTGGACATCCGCTCGATCTCGAGATGATGCTTGAGCTGATGAATGTCGTTGTCGCCGGGAATCGCCGGAATCGACACCGTGGCACCTTCGGGAACCTCGACGTTGATCGTCTCAGTACCGTCGAAGACCTGCATAGCCCGTTCCTTGCGACGCATCAGCTCACCGACGATCGCACCGTCGCCAGGCTTGGCATCGGGGTCGACCGTCATCGACGTCGCCACGAAGCGGTTGCCGTCCATCGCGCCTTCTACAACAACACGATCGCCGACTCGTTCCTCTCCCAGAATCTGGCCCTGGTTGCGGACCAAACTGAAAGGTTCATCGAACGTGGCGCCGACCGGGCGGCCCTTTGCTTCCATGATGGAGGTAGCTTCGTCGAACATGCCGAGGTCTCGAATCACCTTGGTGAAGAAACGGGTGTAGAGCAGGTGCATAACCGCATGCTCGGCACCGCCGGTGTAGGTGTCGACCGGCAGCCAGTACGCGGCCTCCTCTGCGTCGAATGCAGCGTCGGTGTTCTTGGGTGACAGGTAACGGAAGAAGTACCAGTTGGAACACAGGAAGGTGTCCATGGTGTCGGTCTCTTGCCGAGCCGGATTGCCGTCTGAGTCAACGGTCTCCACAAAGTCGGGCAGCTCGGCCAGAGGGCTGCGACCAGTGAACTCCACATCTTCGGGCAGCACGACCGGCATCTGATCTGGGGCGACGGGTTCGATGCTGCCATCGGCCTTGTGGACCATCGGGATCGGGGTGCCCCAATAACGCTGGCGGCTCACCAGCCAGTCTCGGAGACGGAAGTTGATGGTCTCCTCACCGGCGTCGTTGGCTTCGAGCCAATCGAGCGCAGCGGCGATGGCGGGGTTGTTGCGACCCTTGGCCTCGTTGACCTCGATGCCATCGATCGGGCCACTATTGATCATGACGCCGGGACCCACATAGGCATCGGTCATCGATGGCTCGTCGAGCGGTTCTTCGCCAGCGGGGTGAATAACGGGCACAATCTTCAGCCCAAATTTGCGGGCGAAGGCAAAGTCGCGACCGTCGTGGCCCGGGACCGCCATGATGGCGCCGGTGCCATAGCTCACGAGCACATAGTCAGCGACCCATACGGGAACCGCCTCGCCGTTGACCGGATTGATGGCATAGCCACCGGTGAAGACACCGGTCTTTTCTTTGTCGTCGGCGGTCCGCTCCAGTTCACTGCGGCGTCCGGCGGCCTCGACATAGGCGTCGACATCGGCGCGCTGATCATCGGTGGTGAGCTGAGCCACCAGCGGGTGTTCCGGGGCGACCACCATGAAAGTGGCTCCCCACAGGGTGTCGGGCCGGGTGGTGAAAACACGCAAGCTGTGTTGCGCAGCTTCGCTGGGTTCCGCAGCTTCGCTGGTACCGCTCGCATCGCCCTCGGCCACCGCGAAGTCGACGAAGGCGCCTTCGGATCGGCCGATCCAGTTGTTCTGCATCGCCTTGATCGGCTCCGGCCAGTCAGTGCCCGAGTAACCCAACAGCTCATCGGCGTACTTGGTGATGGCGAAGAACCACTGGCTCATCATCTTCTGAATCACCGGCTGGCCAAGACGTTCGTCCTTGCCGTCGATGACCTGCTCGTTGGCTAGGACCGTGTTCAGCGCCGGCGACCAGTTGACCATCGCCTCACCTCGGTACGCGATGCCAGCTTCGAACATCTTGACGAAGATCTCTTCGGTCCAGCCGTAATAGCCGGGCTCACAGCTGACCATCTCGCGTTCCCAGTCGAACATGGCGCCCATGCTGCGGAGCTGGCCTCGCATGCGTTCGATGTTCTCCCAGGTCCACTTGGCGGGGTGTACGCCGCGCTGCACGGCGGCGTTCTCCGCCGGCAGACCGAAGGCGTCGAAGCCCATGGGGAACAGCACGTTAAAGCCCTTCATCCGCATGTAGCGGGCGCGGGCATCGCTGGGGGTCATGGCATACCAGTGACCAATGTGCAGGTCGCCGGAGGGGTACGGGAGCATCGTGACGGCGTAGTGTTTGGGCTTGTCCCAGTCGATCTGCGATCGATAGAGACCCTCGTTCTCCCAGCGCTGGTGCCAGGTTTTCTCGATCGCTTGGTGGTCGTACGCCATAGGGCCAAAAGGGTAACCAGCTCACCCACCCTACGCTCGGCTTTCCGACCGCAGAATCGGCGACTTCATCTAGCCTTTATGTCATGCGCATTGGAGAGCTCGCCGAGCAAGGGGCGGTCACCACCAAGACCATCCGCTACTACGAGTCGATTGGGCTGCTCGCCGAGCCCGAACGCACCAACAGCGGCTATCGGGACTATCCACCCGAGGCCGTCGAGCGTCTGGTCTTTGTGCGCGATGCGCAAGCCTCGGGTTTGACCCTGGCCGAGATCGCCTCGGTTCTAGAACTGAAGAGTGCGGGCGAGCGATCGTGCACCCATACGACGAACCTCCTCGAACGCCATCTCACCGAAATCGACGCCCAGATCGAGCGTCTCACCGCCGCCCGGGCCGGGCTGGCCGCCCTCACAAAACGGGCGAGAGCGCTGGATCCCAGCGACTGCACCGACCCCAACCGCTGTCAGACAATCGCCAGCAACCACTAACCACTTGACCTTCCAGCCCGGTGGAAGGTTTAGACTTATTGCATGCTTCGAACCGACATCGCCGTGACGGGTATGACCTGTGCTGCCTGCGCCAGCCGGGTCACCAAAGAACTCACCAAACTTCCGGGCGTCGACGAGGCTTCGGTCAACTTCGCAACCGGCAAAGCCACCGTCGTTCACTCCGCCGAGATCATCGAACTGAACCGAGCGATCGAAGGCATCGGCTATGGCGTGGCTTCGCCCGACACATCGGCCGATGACATCGCGGCGGAACGGGAGTCCGACCTCCAGCGGCGCCTCATCCTGGCGGTCACTCTGGCTATCCCGGCGATGTTGATCGGCATGGTGCCGGCCTTCCAATTTCAAAGCTGGGAGTGGCTTGTCGCCGGCCTGGCAACGCCGGTGATCTTCGGCTCGGGCTGGCCCTTTCACCGGGCCGCACTTCTGAACCTGCGCCATCACTCGACCACGATGGACACGTTGGTATCCATGGGATCGGGGGCTGCCTGGCTGTGGTCAACCGTCGTGCTGGTGTTCGATATCGAAGGCGGCTTCACGTACTTCGAGACCGGTGCCGTGATCGTGACCCTCATCCTGCTGGGCAAGTGGTTTGAGTCCAAAGCCAAGCGACGCACCGGCGACGCCATTCGAGCGCTGGCCG
>CALHFG010000006.1 GCA_938029215.1 uncultured Acidimicrobiales bacterium
TCGCCGTCACTGTCTGCAACGGCGGGGTCAAACCCGCCCGCGACTTCGGCCCCATCCTCGAGCCCGTCAGCGTCACCGTCTGCTACGAGAGGGTTGAGGCCGGCAGCGACTTCTTGGAAGTCTGTAAGTCCATCGTCGTCGGAGTCAGCCAGAACCCAACTCGTGCCAAGGGCCTGTTCCTCAGCCAAGGTGAAAGAATCCCCGTCGTAGTCATCGTCAACGTCACGTACCCCGTCAGCATCGGAGTCCAGTTCATTGCCAATCAAGTAGGGGATCGCGTTTGACTCGACAAGATTGTCCCGCTCCCGAGCCACGAACGTCACATACCCATCTTCCAACACAGTCGTGTCAACAGTCGCTAGGCCATCGGCGCCGAACGTCGCCACCGCAACGTCGTCTGCAAACAGCTCGACCCCACGATCACCAGAACCAACAACACTGAACTCGATCGACCCGAAGAGCAGCGTTCCATCCGGAGGCCCGGTCATCGAGATCTCAGCCAGATCAGGAGCCGTAGTTCCCCGAGCAACAGTCACTGACACCGGCTCTGACGCCTCCGAGACTCCATCGATCCCAACGAACACCACGAGGTCGACCGCACCGTCAGGGAACCCTCGAAGATCCCACACCAAATCTTCGCCCGACTCCGCCAAACCAGCGATCCGGTCACCGGCCATCAGAACGATGGGTCCAGCCGGATCTGGAGACTCGACCCCGATAACGACCGAATCAGTCGAAACGATCGCTCCTTCCGCAGGTGAAGAGATCACCACCAACGGACCAACCGGGTCGTCTGGTTCTCCGTTGTTGGTTTGGGTTTCGCATGAGATGGCGGTTTCGGCGTCGTCGCAGGTGTCTTGTTGCCATGACCCGTCGAGGGTGTCGGTGCCGTTTCCGCCGTCGAGGGTGTCGTTGTCTGATCCGCCGTTGATTTGGTCGTTGCCGTTGCCGCCGTGGATGGTGTCGGCTTGGGAGTCACCGTTGAGGGTGTCGTCACCTGGCCCGCCGTAGATGGTGTCGTCACCGTCTGCCCCGTTGACGAGGTCGTCGCCGTCGCCGGCGTCGATCCAATCGTTCTGTGATTGACCGTTGATGGTGTCGTTTCCATCACCGCCACAGATCGTGTCGTTGCCCGATGCTCCGTTGATCACGTCGTTTCCGCCGAGGCCGACGATGACATCATCTCGCCATGTGCCATTCAGAGTGTCGTCGCCTTCGGTCCCAATGATTGTGGCGTTCAACCCGTTACAGGTGAGTGGTGCCGGATCCGTCCCACCGTCTGGGTTGTCGGGTTCACCATCGAACGTTTGGGTTTCACACGAGATAGCGGTTTCGGCGTCGTCGCAGGTGTCGGTTTGCCATGACCCGAACACAGCGCACTGCTGGTGCCCGTTCTGTCCAGCGTGGGTCACAATTGGGTCGTTCTGTCCAGTAGAAGCCACAGTGAGTGTGGTCGTCCACAGGAATTTGGGGGGAGGTGTGAGTGGCGGAGAGAGGGGGATTCGAACCCCCGGTGACCGTGAAGCCACAACGGTTTTCAAGACCGACGCAATAGTCCGCTCTGCCATCTCTCCACCTCTAACGGTAGCAATCCGCGGACACGAATTTGCCGATTATGCTCGGGCAGGCAAGGATCGGTAGCACGAACGGTTAGACCCGATCCATCACGGCGAATGGCGAAAATATGAATGTACGACGACTCCTGGCGGCCTTGGCCCTTTTCTTGACCCTTGGCGTCGCGTCTGCGGTGCCGGTCCAGGCGGCCGAACCGAACGATCGCTGGGCAACCGCAACCTCGATCGAAGAGATGGTGGCGTCGGCCGACTACATCGAACAACTGGATGCCCCAGTGCTCCGTCTCTACCAGGCGTTCTTCAATCGGCCACCCGACCTCGGCGGCGCCAAATACTGGCTGGGCATCCGTCGGCAGGGATTCGACTTGCTCCAGATAGCGGGGTTCATGGCCGACGGCGATGAGTTCGCCAACACCTACGCCGGCACCTCCAACCCTCTCTACGTGGAACTCGTCTACAGCAACGTGCTCGGTCGCGCGTTCGATCAAGAAGGCTATGACTACTGGCTCGGTTTGCTAAACGAAGGCGCTATCAACCGGGTCGAACTGGTCTTTTACGTCACCCAGAACCTCGAGTTCATCAACAGCTACCCCTTCCTGGGCCCACTTTCGTTCATCATCTTCTCCGATCTCGGTGTACACCGGGTCACCGGAGCGGAGTCTCAACAGGTCGTGTTTGAATCGGTATCCGATGTTGCCGACGACGGTGATGGCGGGCTGCTGCTGCAGTTCCCCGATGACCTCACCACCATCTATCACGACACCGGCGGCGACACCTATCAGCCGGTGATCTTCACCAGCGCCGGCTACGAACTTGAACTGGTCGGCAGCCGACTGGATGGCGACGCCCTGTTCGTCGAGTACTTCCTGGGCACGGAGCCGTTGCGAGCGGACCGTGATGCGCGCCTGTTCATTGGCGACAAGCAGAGCGATGGGTTTACCGACCTCGGACTGGTCGGAGGTTTCGAAAGCGGAACCTTCTTCAGCCCGACCGTCGGCGATCTGACCGCAGGCATCTGGTTTGGTGAAGGGTTCAAAGGATGGAGCATCTTCAATTCGGTCGGCCTGGTGGCTGATTCGAGCACGCACCCATCACGTCCCATTTGCAATTTTGTGGAAGACATCCCGAACTGCATCGATGCGGTCGCCGCGGGCACCGACGGAACCGACCTGCTGTTGGCTGGTCCTCGGGTTCTCGATGCGGGTGACGGAACCTTCACCCAATCCGAATTCTGGATCAGCCTGGTCAACCTTGAGACGGGAGCCGACCAGGTGGTATTCAGCCAGGCGGGTCAGCGAAGCTGGGGTGTGGAGTCGATGTTCGTACAAGATGGCATCATCGTCGTGAACCGGATCCTGGCCGACAACACAATCCTGCCGGCGTTGCTGATCGAACCCGCTTCGGGTGAGACCGCGGAAATGCCCGTCGCAGGATTTGCTCGCCCAACCCGCTAGCTATCCTCACTCGGTGCCCAAGGAGACTGTAGAGATCGACCTTGGTGACGCACGAGGCGTTTGCCTCACCGCCGACCGCTGGCCTGGTGATCTCGAACCGGTCGTGTTGCAGCACGGGGGTGGTCAGACGCGCCATTCGTGGGGAGAAACGGCCGAAGCAATCGCTGCCACCGGGCACGAGGTGTATTCGGTAGACCTTCGCGGCCATGGCGACAGCACGTGGGCTGCCGACGGCGCCTATGCCTTTTCGGACTATGCGCTGGATCTCAACGAGCTCCTCGCCCGATTCGATCAGCCTGCCGTTGTGGTTGGGGCTTCGCTCGGCGGGATGGCCGGCATGATCACTGCGGGCCATCATCAGCACCTCGTGAAGGCGTTGGTGCTGGTTGATATCACCGCACGTCCTGCAACCGATGGGGTCGATCGAGTGCTGTCGTTCATGGCTCAGACGGCTGACACCGGCTTTGCCACGCTGGAGGAAGCGGGCGACGCGGTGGCCGCTTATCAGCCCGGACGCACTCGGCCCAAAAACCTTGACGGCCTGAAGAAGAACCTGCGTTTGGGAGACGACGGTCGCTGGCGTTGGCATTGGGATCCAGCCTTCATGACACACCGGAATCAGGCGAGCCGGGGCCGGAATGACTTCCATCTGGAGCTGGAGCATGCCGCCCGTGCCCTCACCTGCCCCACGTTTCTGATTCGGGGTCGCAAAAGCGATCTCGTCACCGACGCCGAAGTGGCCGACTTTCTGCAGCTGGTTCCGCACGCGCAGTATGTTGATGTTGCGGATGCTGCCCACATGGTGGCGGGCGACGTGAACGATGTCTTCACCGCCTCGGTGTTGGAATTCCTCGCGACTCTGCACTGAACCCGCCACACTGGGGGCATGGCTGATTCCGCCCTCAAGGCACAACTCCGTTCCGATATGACCGCTTCGATGAAGGCGGGCGATAAGGACCGAACCGGCACCCTTCGGCTGCTAATGGCTGCGGTGATGGCGGAAGAGAAGGCCGGAGATACCGCGGTTGAGCTCGACGATGCCGCGGTCCAGAGTGTTCTCAAGCGTCAGCTGAAACAGCGGGCCGAGTCGATCGAGGCGTTCCGCGCCGGGGGTCGTGAAGAGCAAGCCGCCGCCGAGGAAGCCGAAGCGGCGATCATCGCCGAATACTTGCCGGCAGCAATGAGCGACGAAGAGCTCGAAGCCAAGGTCAAGGATGCGCTCGCCGAAGGCGGCTTTTCCGAGATGTCGCAGATGGGTCAGGCGATGAAAGCGGTCATGGCTGCGGTGGGTGGTGACGCCGACGGCAAGAAGGTGTCGGCTCTTGTTCGTTCCGCGCTGTCGTGAAGGGGGCCCGGTGTTGTCGTGTCCGTCCGATCTCGGCCCGCCCGTAGGCTGAGCTGGTGAGTATCGCATTCCTTGGTCCGCAGGGGACCTTCACCGAGCAAGCGCTCAAGACCCAGGCCGATCTGGCCGGGCAAGAGACTATTCCCATGCGTACGTTCGTGGATGTGCTGCATGCCACCCGCGACGGCGATGTGGACTTAGGGTTCGTCGCCATCGAGAACGCCATCGAGGGCACGGTGAACGTCACCATGGACACCCTTGCGTTTGATACCGAACTGCTGATCCAACGAGAAGTGGTGCTCGACATCACCATGGAACTCATGGCTCAGCCTGGCACCTCCCTGGCAGATGTGAAGGTTGTTGCTTCCCACCCGGTGGCCAATGCCCAGTGCCGCACGTGGCTGCGTACCAACCTTCCCGATGTCACCATCCAGCCGGCAAACTCCACCGCCGACGGCGCCCGAATCGCATCGGAGTCTGCCGGCGTCGCTGCGCTCGGCCCCAGCATCGCCGGTCAGCAGTATGGGCTGCAGTCGTTGGCATCCGACGTCGCCGATCACAAGGGCAACCAAACCCGATTCTTGGTGGTCGCCCGAAGCGGTGTCCCAGCGCCCAGCGGACACGACAAGACAACCGTCGTGCTCACCCAGCGCGATGATCACCCCGGCTCGTTGGTTGCGATCCTGCAAGAGTTCGCGGCCCGCAACATCAACCTGTCGAAGCTCACCTCGCGCCCCGCCAACAAAACCCTCGGTGACTACGCCTTTATCATCGACCTCGACGGCCATATCGCCGACGACGTGGTAGCTGACTGTCTGAAGAACATCCGGGCCAAACACGCCTCGGTGAAGTTCCTCGGCAGCTACCCGACCGCCGGCAACGGCTCGGATGAAACCCGCTTCCGCAACTCAGAGGCGTGGAACGAAGCCACCGGCTGGATGGACGGGCTGCGCAGTCAACTGAACCGTTAACCCACAAGCGTGCAACACCCGGTGACGGGTCCATTCGTTGCACCTCGTTCCTCGGCGCTACGGCATGGACACCGTCACCGACTGTTGCAGGCCGGGTGGGCTAGCTGAACATTGCGAGCCACTGCTCGGCGGTGTCTGGTCGATACACGATGTTGTTGGCTCGCGTCTCACCCATTGTCTGGGTGGGCTTCGGTGAGTATTGGTGACCGGGGCACAGGATCACGTCGTCTCCAACGCCTGCGAGTCCCGACGTCAGGCTGTGGTAGAGCGTTGCGGCATCGCCACCGGGCAGATCGGTACGACCACATCCGTCGAGGAACAGCGTGTCACCCGAGACCAGATGACCCTCCACCAGAATGCACTGGGAACCTGGCGTGTGGCCCGGGGTGTGAATCAGGTCGATCGGGATGTCACCAACGTGAAGCTGATCGCCGGGTTTATGGGCAACCATGTGCTCGGCGCCGACCCCGGTGACCTTGGTGACGAACTCGGTCTCGGGCGCTTGCAGGTGAATCGGAACGTCATGCTTGGCGAGCAGTTCGGTGATCCCCACCACGTCGAAGCCCATCATGGAACCACCAACATGATCGGCGTGATAGTGGGTGCCGATGACGCCGGTGAGCGAAAGACCTTCAGCAGCCACGATGTCGAGCAGGCCGTCGACGTCGTAGGCCGGATCGACCAGTAACGCTTCACCGCTGTCTCGGTCGCCGATGAGGTACGCGAAATTGACCATTTGACCTGCTATCGGATCGTTCTTGGCGAAATCACGGCCGGACAGCAGCTGGCGAAAAACGAGAGAACCCATGCCACAACGATACGGCCCCGAGCCCGACCCCGCAGTGGTGCGCGCTGACAGTTCCGGTTCGGGTCGTTCGAACTGGTCCGATCGAACCAAACATCGACAAGCAACTACAACAGCTCGGGGTTCGTGCCGATGCTTCAGCGAACTTCCTTCTACTTCTTGGGCGATGTGAAATGACGGCGACCTCTCTTTGTGACTCTTCGATCGATGATCGAGCGATGCGGGCCCTCGACCGCATTCGTGACGCTCTCGATCAGGTGGCTCAGCAAATCGACCTCGCAGATTCTGTGCTGCCAGGTAGTCAAATTTCGGGCCAACCAGCCGAAAGGTGTAGGGAGCAGGCCGAGGGCGGGCTGCTGCGAACTGCTCTACAGCGAGGAAGCATGTTGATTACCAAGGAATCATCCAACCGGCTGGCCGCGGAACGAAAAAGTGCGACCGACGATCTGGCCGGTCACGTCGGCTCGGTACTACGCGAACTGAACTCGGTCCGAACCGAAACCACCCGACTGCTCGACCAGCGTCGTCAACTGGAGGTCTACCTGGCCGCGCTCAAGACCGAACTTGAGGGTCTGCGCGCCGAAAAGGTTGAGCTGATGGCGTTGAAAGCCCAGGTCAAGCCCCACGTGGCCGCCGAGGCTGACGTCGATCTGGTGGCTCAGGCTCGCATGGTCGTCCACGGCAAGCTCCCCACCGAGCCCGCGCCGACACCAGCTCCGGCTGCGGTACCCGTGCGCACGCCGGCCGTACCTCAACCGGAGGGCCAGTCGGCTGAATTCAACACCCGCGGCAAGAAGGACGAAGACGCCTTCCGCGCCTTCCTCCTGGCCGACGAGGATCACGACAAGAGCCGTGAATGGTTCATGTCGCAGGCCTAAGACCTGCCTAGATCGGCCGGTCGCTCCTGAAGGCGACTGAAAGAGCGACCACAGCGATTCCGGTGTGAAACAATCGACCGGTGACTTCTCGTATCCGAATCGCCGCCCTGGTGCTGATCCTCGCGGTCAGCACCTTCGGCTTTTTCGGCCCGACGAGTCCGGCCTCGGCTGAGCAACCCAGCCGGGTTGTTACCGCCCTGCGCCGCGATGGAGTGTTTGTGCACAACCGCCGCGACGACAACGTCGATCGGGCCCGATTAGCCGAGATCGTAGAGGAAGCCGATCGGCTCGGGTACAAGCTCGCCATCGTGATCCCCAACGATCCGCTCCCAGAGTTGCGGTCATTTGTGCTTCGGGTTCAGCAAGGCGGCGAGTTCGATGCCGTCCTCGGGTTTGGGTTCGACGATCAAATCGAAGCTGAAACCAGTGAAGCGCTCGACGGTGAGCGTCTCAGCGCCCTGCGAGCAGTGCGAAACACCGATGGAACCCCCGAGGAACTCTCGGCGCTGTTCCTTACCGAACTCACCACTGAACCAGAGCCCACTATTCCCGACGCAGTGTGGCGGGTTGTTCGCTGGGTCGGGATCCTCCTTGCTGGCTTGGTGATCGCTGGCATTCTGGAACAGGTGTATCGCAGCGTCTCCAAACGCGGGCGCGACGAACAACCCGTGGCCTAGCGCCAAACGCTGACTTCAGCTGATCTGGGCGTGAGTCCGGATCCAGGCGTGCATCGCGATTCCGGCCGCAACGCCGGCGTTGATGCTTCGGGTTGACCCGAATTGGGGGATCGACCGGCACTGACTGAGGTGGGGCCGGATGATGTCGCTGAGCCCCGGACCCTCCTGACCGAAAACGAGGATGCATCGCTCCGGCAGGGGAGAGGAATTGATGTCGGTCGAGCCGGGCAGGTTGTCGATCCCCACGAGCTCGAGATCGTGATTGGCGGCGAACGCGGTGAGATCTTCGGGTAGTGGATGGTGCCGAACGTGCTGGTAACGATCGGTCACCATCGCACCCCGACGGTTCCACTTCTTCTTGCCGACTATGTGGACCTCGGCGGCCAGAAACGCGTTTGCGGTCCGCACCACCGTTCCGATGTTGAGGTCGTGCTGCCAGTTCTCGATCGCTATGTGAAACGGGTGACGACGGGTGTCGAGCTCAGCGATAATCGCTTCCACCGTCCAATAGCGGTAGCGGTCCAAAACGTTTCGCCGGTCACCCTCGGCCAACAACTGGGGGTCGAACCGGGGATCATCGGGCCACGGTTCGGGATGAGGCCCAACGCCGACTTCGCGTGGAACAGGCTGGGGAGGCTCGGTCACTGGGCGCAGCTACTCGGTTCCGACCGCGGGCAAGCCAAGGTCGGCGTAGGTGAAGATCGGCGCAAATGGAATGCCTGCGTCGCCGAACATCTGAAACGGCTGATCGCTACGGGCCACCAGGGTGGTGGCAATCGCCGACGTTCCGCCTTCGGCCCGAATTCGTTCATCGGCAACCAAGCTGGACCCGCCGCTGGTGATGACATCGTCAACCAGAAGCACCCGTTTACCGTTCACGTCGGCACCCTCGATGAACTTGTCGGTGCCGCGGCCCTTCGACTTCTTTCGCACCACGAACCATTCGAGACCACCAACGATGGCCACGCCGTGTGCGAATTGATCGGCGCCCAAGGTAAGACCGCCGACCGCATCGACCGTCACGCCCTGTTCGGCAAGAAGATCGAGCATGCACGTGCACGCCAACGCCAGATCGGTGCCGTTGGCCAGCGCTCGTTTGCCGTCGATGAAATAGCGCGACATCGCCCCGGACGACAGCT
Organism: uncultured Acidimicrobiales bacterium; assembly: GCA_938029215.1. Classification (GTDB taxonomy): domain Bacteria; phylum Actinomycetota; class Acidimicrobiia; order Acidimicrobiales; family SZUA-35; genus JABDIY01. Next base: position 8,844 of record CALHFG010000006.1, read on the forward strand.
CAACGGGCTCAGCCAATTCTGTTACACCCTTGGTTTGGATGATCTTCTTGAGTGCGGAGCGTCGCTCCTGGGATGTATCGGGAAGGCTGGCCAGCGGATTCACGGCCCCCATCCTAGGATTCGACGCCGTTGGTCACTCTCGACCGAGCAGTGCCTTCAACTTTCGCCATATCGTTGGTTTGGCTGGCGGATCCTCAACCGGTGGATGATCGAACCGCAGTTCGTCCGAGGTGTGTTCGGTCCACCGTGACCCGGTCCAGTACCGGTAGGTCGACTGCTTCTGGGGATCGTAAAACCATCCGGCCCCTGGCCGACTTTTGAGCTGCCACTTCCTGGTCATAGATTTGCTTGTGCTGATGCATGACAGACTGCAGCGCTGTCATTTTCACCCGCCGGTTTCGCATGGCTTGAGCTTACGGCTTCAGACACTTCAGCTGTTGTCGAGGTCGCGGGCCGGCCGGCTCTCGGATTTAGTACTGAGCGCCTTCGCCCAACATGTACTCAAATTGGTAGCAGAATCCCTGCTCCTGAGGGTGTTGACGGCTCGTCTCAATAGCGAAATCGTGGGTTCGCGCCTATGGTCGAAGTGTTCAACGTTCGACAATTGCTTTAGGAGGCAGAACATGGGCGTATTTGATTTCGTGAAGGACGCAGGGGCAAAGATCGGTATCGGTGAGTCGACTGCAGAAGAGGAAGCCAAGGCAGCAGCTGAAGAAGCAGCCCTCGAAGCTCGTCGCAGTGACATGGCCAAAAAGGTCCAGGATCGCCTGAAGGCCAACAAGGCCGAAGCGGCCGCCGACGCCAAGAAGGACGAAATGCGTGAGCGCATGGCCGAGGCCAAGAAGGCGCGCGGGCTCGAGACTTTCGTCAAGAACATGGGCTTCAAGGTTGATGACCTCGATGTGCGCTTCGATGACGGCGTGGCCGAGGTCGACGGCATGGTGGCCGATCAAGAAACCCGCGAGAAGATCATCCTCGCTATTGGTAACACCGCAGATGTCTCCCAGGTGAAGGACGCCATCACCGTTGCCCAGCCCGGCGAGATGTCCGATATGCACGCCGTCGTCAGTGGCGACACCCTCTGGGGCTTGGCGGAGAAGTACTACGGCGATGGACACAAGTACCCCACCATCTTCGAAGCCAACAAGCCAATGCTGAAGGATCCCAACAAGATCTATGTTGGCCAGGTCCTGCGTATTCCTGCCCTGTAAATACGGTTCCGTTCTGCGTTCGGTTCCGCCCCTTGGCGGGCGGAACCGGTCGTCGTTCGCGGTCACGCGGGAATCGTGCGATAACTCGGTGCGGAATTGAACCCGTCGAGTTAACCTTTCGGTCTCACTTCTGTGATCACTCTGCGCGAGTGGTGGAATTGGCAGACACGCAGGATTCAGGTTCCTGTGCTGGCAACAGCGTGGGGGTTCAAGTCCCCCCTCGCGCACTCTTTGAGCCCCGGTCCATCGGATCGGGGCTTTTGTATTCTCGCCCAACTACTTGCCTGATCTGGATCTGACGTCGGCTGTTCCGGTCTGTACGGTTGACCCATGCACCGGACGACGTCGACGATGAGGCCGGACGCCGAGACCCGTCGCTCGGCCTTTGCGGTACTCGGTCTTGATGAGACCGCGTCTCGCCACGATGTCTCGACGGCCTACCGCCGTCTTGCTCTCCAGCATCACCCCGATCTTGGTGGTGATCCGGAGGTGATGAGCCGGATAAATGCTGCGATGGAGGTGCTCCTGGATCGCAGCGAATCAGCACCGGCCGTTGCCAGTCCATCGGTGGAGAGCGCGCCAGCTTCGACGGAGCAGCCTTTCTCGCTTGTTCAGGCGCTCTTGGCGTTCGTGGTCGTTCCGGCGGTCCTCATCGCAGCCGCCATGTATCTGATCGTCCAGATTGCTTAGAACAGAAATTTCCCGCCGCGTGTAAGAAACCGAGGAGTTCTGCGTCTGATCAGAAGAGACGACCAAAGGAACCGATCACGTGAACTCATCGAACCCTGCTCCCGGGGCTACAGCGCCCAAGCGTGTCAGTTGAGACATCGACCATGACACGTTTCAACCGGCCCCGGACCGCTGATCGAACGGTGTTCGCCGAATGGATGAGCGAGCACCGAGGCATCATCGTCAAGATCGTCCGAAGCTTTACCGCAACCCCGGCGGACTCCGACGACCTCACCCAAGAGATCACCCTCGCGCTGTGGAAGTCGGTTCCGTCGTTCCGCGGCGGATCGAAACCGTCGACCTGGATCTGGCGAATCGCACTGAATCGAGCGATCTCCTGGCAGCGCGCCGAAAGACCGCCTTCTCTCGACGTCGACGACACCGTCGTGGTATCCAACTTGCAAGCCGATGACGGCGTGATGGTGGACCGCATTTATCAATCGATCCGCACGCTCAATCCGATCGATCGGTCGCTCATCGTCCTCTGGCTCGAGGGCTATCGCTACGCGGAGATCGCCGAAATCACCGGCATGACCGAATCCAACGTAGGGGCCCGCTTCAGCCGAGCGCGAGCCCGTCTATCCCAACAACTGAAGGAAGTCCAATGAGCAACGACCAGCCAAAGAACGAATACAACGCCACCGACCCGCTTCACGACGTGTGGGCTCAACAAGACATGACCGCAAAGATCGCTCTACCTATGGACCCCGCCGCACTTGCGGATCAGACTGCGCAAGCGCACAAGAATGATCAACGTCGGTTGCTTTGGGTCAACGTACGTGAGGTCGTGCCGAGCTTGATGATTGCTGCGGTCTATCTTGCTTTGGCCAACGAGTCCACCTATCCCAGGGCACTGATGCTGGCTGCTGTGATCCCCCTCTTCGTGGCCGGATTTCTCGTCACGTCATCGCTTTTGCACCGCCGAGCCGATCAGCGGTGGGGACAGTCGGTTCGCGAACAACTCGATCGCCGTCTCGCCCAACTGAACCACCGGGTATGGATGTACCAGAAGTCTGCGTGGTGGTATTTCCTCCCGTTGGCATTGTCGTTTGGACTGGTGATTTACGGGTTGGGTGGCGGCTGGGTCCAACTAGCCCTGTGGCTTGGGGGATATCTGGTGTTTAGCGTTGTGCTTCACCATCGAGCTCGCAGTCGGGCCCACACACGCTACGAGGTGGAGGCTGAGCGACTCCAACGACTCTTGAACGAGTTCGACCGGGCGACCTAAGAAGCGGCCAGGCCCTTGGAACCCTGCGGCAGGCGAGAAGTAGGATCGCAGCGTGAAACGGCTGTGTGAAGGAAGAATCGCTGTAGTTACGGGTGCGGGCCGTGGGATTGGTCGAGAACATGCGTTGCTGCTAGCCCAACATGGCGCCCGGGTGGTGGTCAACGACCTCGGCGGGGCTCTCGATGGGACGTCGGTTGACGGATCCTCGAGCTTTGCCCAGATCGTGGTCGATGAGATCGTAAACGGTGGGGGAGAGGCCGTGGCTAACACCGACGATGTGGCTTCGTGGTCCGGGGCCGAGAACCTCATTGGCACCGCCCTGGAAGCCTTCGGCGGACTCGATGTCTTGGTCAACAACGCGGGAATCCTGCGGGACCGGATGATGGTCAACATGACCGAAGCCGAATGGGACGCAGTGATCAATGTCCACCTCAAGGGAACGTTTGGTCCGGCTCACTTCGCCGCCGCCCACTGGCGTGAACGTTCGAAGGCGGGCGATCCTGTTGACGCTCGAATCATCAACACCACCTCGGTGTCCGGCATTTACGGAAACCCAGGCCAAACCAACTACGGGGCGGCAAAGGCCGGCATCGCTGCATTCACGGTCATCTCCGCCCAAGAACTTCATCGCTATGGGATTACCGTCAATGCCATCGCCCCGGGGGCGCTCACTCGAATGACGGAGAACCTGGGGATGGGGCAGCTCGACGAAGCCGGCCAGGCAATGATGCATCCGCGCTGGATCGCTCCGATCTGCACATGGCTGGCCTCAGAAGAGTCAGCTGGCGTAACCGGGCGAGTCTTCGAGGCCAGCGGCCGCGTATTCGCAATCGCAAACACATGGCATCGCGGCCCGCAGGCGGCGCCGGTAGACGATCCCACTCTTCTTGGTCCCATCGTGGAGGGCCTGATGGCGCAGGCCCAACCCAACTCGAATATGGAAGGCCAACCCACCACCGGTCCGGGTTACCCAACTCCCATTTAGTTCCTACGGCGGGCGCCCTGCTAACACTGGCGGGGCAGCCGGACTAAAGGGCTGAAGAAGACCTGCCGATCCTGAAGTGTGCAGACTGGTTCGCGATCGGTGTCGATGGACATCTCAAACGACGCGGCCCTCGAGGCCGAAGTCGAACCGATTAGTGTTCTCGTGGTTGAGGATTCCAGAGAATTCCAGATCGTCCTGCACAGCGTTCTAGGGAAGGAAGGCTTCGACGTCCAGCTAGCCGCAAGCGGTGAGGTTGCGCTCGAGAAAGCCAAAACCATGAACCCCAACGTCGTGGTACTGGATGTCGTGCTTCCCGGTATGGACGGCGTCGAGGTCTGCCGTGAGCTGCGTCAGTTCTCCGATGCTTACGTTGTGATGCTCTCGGGCCGGGGCGAAGAGGTCGACAAGCTCGTCGGTCTCGCCGTCGGCGCCGACGACTACATGACAAAGCCGTTTTCGCCCAGAGAGCTCGCCGCCCGCATCCGCGCCATGATGCGTCGGCCGCGCGGAGCTGAGCGCCGCGAGTCCACCATCCTCACCATTGGTGACTTACAAATAGACACCGCCGGTCGTGAGGTCGAAGTCGACGGCGAACCGGTCGAATTGACCAAGATCGAGTTCGATCTGCTGGCTGCTCTGGCGTCGCGACCGAGCATGGTATTCCCCCGTCGCGTGCTGATCGAACACGTGTGGGGCTCCAACTGGGTCGGCGATGACCACGTCATTGAGGTGCACATCGCAAACCTCCGCAAGAAGATTGACACGACTACCAAACACATACGCACCGTGCGTGGGGTTGGGTACCGACTCGCCGTTTAGTTGGGGGTCTCGCCGGTGAGAATCCTTGAGGAACTCTTGAGGAACACCAAAGGTTGTCCAGAGTTGGCTGCGCCATGATGTGTTCACGACCAACCGGTCAATGTGAAGTAAACGGCTGACACCAGCGTCTGGAACGGCGTTACAACAGTTCCACTTACGACAGAAGGGACTCCTCTCCTTGGGAGTCCCTTTGTCGCGTTAGTCCACCCGCAGGTGCCGCAAGAAGAACTGCACAAACCAGCCAACGGTCAGGCCGAAGTACACGGTTCCGATGCCAACGTTGCCGCCCAGCAGCCACCCGATTGCGAGGGCCGAAAGTTCGATCACGGTACGGGCTTTGCTCACCGTCAGACCGCGCCGGGTGAGCGCAGTCATAAGGCCGTCTCGGGGTCCAGGCCCAAGATTGGCTCCCAGGTAGAGCCCGGAGGCCAGTCCCAGGAGTATCGGCGAGACCGCCAACGCGATGATTCGAACCGGAAGGGAGGTGAGGTCGGGCACGATCGCCAGCGTCAGGTCGAGGGCGACGCCGATGAGGGCCACGTTCAGAAGCGTTCCCAGCCCCAGGGGTTCGCCCACGGCAGCGAACAACGTAAGCAGCGCCAACCCGGTGAGGATCACCACAAGACCTATCGATATGCCCAGCTGTTCAGATACTCCGCCATGAAACACCGTCCACGGGTTCACACCCAGGTTGGCCTCGACGCTGAGGCCAAGGGCGGCACCGAACAGAACCATCCCCGGCACAAGCTGTCCTACCCGGCGCGCCATCGGCGGGCGGAAGCGATAAATGTCCCACAGCAAGACGCGTCGCGTGGTCACAGACAAGCCTCGACCCTATAGGCGTGCCGCCACGGTCGAAGTCGATCTACCGGGCGAGCTGATCGATCAGGTCGATCGTCCGATCGATCTCCTCCTCCGTGTTGAAGTAGTGCACCGATGCCCGAACGACCGTAGTGAGGTTTCGTGCCGGAAAGTCCAACCGGGCGGAGCCCTCAAAGGACAGGCTGGCGTTCACCCCATGGCTCCGTAGATACGCCCGTATTGCGTCCGGATCATGCCCGTCGACGGTGAACGTGACGATGGCGCTCTTGTTCTGCCCAAGATCGTGGGTATGAACCTTCGGCAATGCCTCGAGGCCTGATCGCAGCCGGGTCGACAGCATGGCGTTACGATCTGCAATCTCTTCGATCCCAACGTTCACGGCATATTCGAGGGCGGCCGCCAATCCGACTTTGCCGCCGAAGAACACCTCGTAGGGTTCGAATCGACCGGCATCGGGCAACGGCTCGATCGTAAGGGGCGCAGTCCAGGCGGCGCCTTGCATATCGACTCCCGCAGGGTTGCCCATTCGGGCCAGCGCCCGGTCCGACGCCCACACCATCCCGGTTCCACGTGGGCCCCGGAGGAATTTGCGACCGGTGAACGAAAGAACGTCACAGCCGATCGTGTCTACGTGCACCGGGATTTGGCCCGCTGACTGACAGGCATCGACCACATACATCGCGTCATGGTCAGCGAGCATTGCCCCAACCGCCTCGACGGGGTTGATCAGGCCGCCCTGGGTCGGAATATGGGTAACCGACACCAGGCGAACCCTGTCGTCCAGCAAGTCGGCTAACGCATCGAGATCGAGCTGGCCATGTTCGTCATCAGGAATGATCTCGACGGACACGTCGTCGAACTCTCGAGCTCGAAGCAGCCCTCCCATGTTCGATGGATACTCCGCCCGCGTGGTGAGGAGACGGTCCCCCGGATCAAAGCGGAGTGACGAGACCGCAGCGTTCCACGCCCGCGTTGCTGACTCCACAAACGCCCAGTTTTTTGGGTCGCCGCCAAACAATGCTGCGGCAGCCGGATAGACACCCTGCAGTTGGTCCGCTCGATCGGCGACCAGCTCATACCCGCCAACTCGGGCCTCGGTCTGAAGCCATTCGACTACGGTGTTCAGGACCGGGTCGGGTGGCAGGCTGCAACCGGCGCTGTTCAGGTGAGTCACCGTGGCAACTCCGGCGGTCTCGTTTCGGATTGCCTCGACGTCGATAGTCATCCCCCGACGCTAGCGACGTTGGCCGGCTTCGTCCGGAGAATTGGTTTCTAGGTATTTCGCGCCGATTGCTTGAGTGTTTGCCAGTGTTAGCCGAGAATCGAAACATGCTTGGCGTTGTTGTACCGATCGGCCTGGGCGGAGCCGTCCTGTTTTTCCTCTGGATCTACTGTGTAGTCGACGTCGTGGTCACCGACTCGATGCTGGTTCGCAACCTTCCCAAACTCACCTGGCTCTTTCTCGTTGTCTTTGTCCCCACGGTGGGCTCGATCGTGTGGTTGGTGGCGGGCCGCCCAGAAGGAGCCAGCTTGGCGGTGGGTGGTCAACAGCGGGCCTCGTATGCAAACAATCCGTACCGCTCCGACGTCCGGGGATTTGAGGACTCGCCGCAATGGAAGGCCACGACCAAGCCGAGCGCCCCAGCACCGATCGCAGCATCGACCGAGTCCAGCGACATTACCGAGTCGGCAGCGGTTCGTGAGCGACGCCTGCTCGAGTGGGAAGCGGAACTGAAGAAGCGGGAAGAGGCGCTGGAAGAGGCCGCTGAGGATCCCGGCGAACCCGAAAACTAGCTCTTTCGAACGCGAGCTAGATAGGCGGCGCCGACCTCTCTGGATTCAGGGTCGTGAAGAGCGGCCACCAAACTGTCTGCATCGGCCAAGTTCCTCACGGTGCCCGACATCGTTTCTAGGACCGCGTTCACATGCCGTTTGGTCACCTCCAAGGTGAGCGATGACTTGGTGGCCAGCTCGGCAGCCAACGCTTCCGCTTCGTCCATGACCTCGTCGGCGGGAACCACGCGGTTGAGCAGTCCGAGGTTCTTGGCCTCAGCCGCAGAGAAGGGTCGGCATGTCAGCACCAATTCGCGGGTCATCGCCGGGCCGATTTCACGGACCAGGCGCGGAATTCCGCCCCAGGCCAGCGGGATACCGATGTCTACTTCGGGCACGCTGAAGTAGGTGTCGTCCGCGGCGATCCGAAGATCGCACGCCGCCGCCAGAACTAAACCACCACCGATGCAATGACCTCGAACGGCCGCAATCGTGACTGCGCGCATGCGTTCGACCGCCTCGGCCATCTCTCGCCCGGTGTCGGCGGACTCTCGGGCCGAGAGTCCGTTGTTGCCGCTGTCGTTTCCAAAGCCCGACACATCGGCACCGGCGGAGAACGTGGTACCTGCGCCGGACACGATGACCACCTTGAGTCCCCGCTGCTCATCAAACCAGCGAGCCGCAGCCGCGATCTCCATGAGCGTCTCGGTGCTCAACGGGTTCAGCTTCTTTGGTCGGTTCAACGTGAGTCGACCTACCGTTCCCTCGAACTCGGCAGTAATCGTTTCAAAGGGGCGTTCCATAGTCGGATCCTACGCGTCGGCCAGACACGCCCGCCAAACGTCGAGGAGCTCGTCGCACGGCGTCTAAGAAGTGGTTGCGTGTAAAGGAAACTTGTCTTAAGGTAAAGGAGACACGACAAAGTGGAGACGCCATGTTAGGAACGCACGAAGCAACAACCGAGGCCGACCGAATCAACGGACGCCGGATCATTGGCTGGAGCCTGGCATGGGCCGCAACCGTGCTGGTTGCCACCGCGGTGTTGGCCTCCGACACGATTTCGGGACCAGCGGCCTGGTTGGTGGCGGCGGTCTGCGCCGCGATTGGTGTTGGCGGACTTGGTGCCTACCGGCGCTATGTCGCCGAAGCCGATGAGCTCACCAGACAGATCCAGCTCGAGGGAATCGCATTCGGATTCGGCCTCGGGGTGTTGGTCACCCTCTCCTGGAGCCTGTTCGAATTCGCCGGGGCACCGGTTCTGAATGCTTCGACGGCCGGCACCGTAATGATCTTTGGGTATATCGGCGGAGTCCTCCTGGCGACCCATCGCTATCGATGAAGAACCGACTTCGGGTGCTCCGAGCCGAGCATGACCTCACCCAGGCTCAGCTCGCATCTCAGCTCGAGGTGTCACGGCAGACCGTCAACGCCATCGAGGTGGGAAAGTACGACCCGAGCCTTCCGCTGGCGTTCAAAATTGCCGAGGTGTTCAGTCAGAAGATCGAAGACATCTTCGATCCCGCCTAGGTCGTCTCGTCCGGCTGACGTCCTCGGGTTCGTGCGGCCGACTCGTTGGCAGCTCGGAACAGCAGATGCACGCCCAGCGGAAGCGTCAAGATCATTGCCCCCACCGACAACAACAGCAGCGCAATGCCGCTGGCATCCATGAAGAAGGCAGCTCCTACGGCCGTGACCACGAAGGCGACGGGGCTCGCCTTTCCGGCGGCATGGATTCGTGCGAACGAGCTCTGGAATCGTAGGAGCCCGACGCCAGCCAACACGGCCACCGCCGCACCAAGCAGCATGAAGACAGACCCGACGGTCTCGAGAACGGTCATTGCTCATCTCCACTGGTTTCTTGGTGGATGAATCGACTGGCGGCCGTAGTAGCGGTAAAGCCAATGATCGAGAGCACAACCAGCGCGATCAAGTTGGTCGTGTCGTCACGAACCGCGGCATCGATCGTGATGCATCCCATCAAGCTGATCAGCAACACGTCAAGCGCGACCACTCGGTCGGCCAGCGACGGACCGCGGAGAAGTCGCACCGCTGCGCACAGGCCCGCGAAGGCAAAGCCGAGGACTGCGAGATCGGTCATCGAGTCGCCCCTTCCTGTGGGAGCGCTTGGATAGCGAGCGCGCTCAATTGGTGCACGTGTTCGATGGTGGGCTCAAGGCGATCAGCGTGCAGCAAATGCAGGCGCAGAATGGCTTTGTCCCGATAGACGTCAACTACCGCCGTTCCAGGCGTCAAGGTGACCGCGATCGTCAGGAGCAACAGGTGATGTTCGGCCCCTGGCAGAAGCTGGATATCAACGAAGTGTTCGTCGGTGTAGTCGGTTGGGGTCAGAACTTCTCTCGCAACCGACACGGTGGACGCCACGAGGTCCTTGCCGATGAGAGCCAGAAGCTGCGCAAGAGCGGGCAGCGAGACGCTCCTGGTCTGACTCTTGGGACCGGCGGTGACCGAAACGATCACGCCAACAACCAGTCCACCGAGCACGTTGGCAGGGCTGGCTTCACCCCACAGGGCGCACCATGCACCGGTGATGAACAGCACCGAAACGACCAGGCCGATACGCGGTGTCATGAACCCACGTCCTCGATGTAGCTGACGCCGTCTCGAAGTTCTATTGCTGCACGGCTGCTGAGGTCAGCCACCGTGCCCGCAAAGAGAGAGATAGCCACCGTCCCGGCGATCGCAAGACCCGTTGCGGTCAGCATGGTTGATCGGCTCGCCTTGCTCGGTTGGGTGCGAACAATTCCTTCGTTGGCCGGGCCCCAGAACACTCCCATCCAGATTTTCGACATCGAAAGAAGGGTGAGAGCCCCCGCGCCCAGAGCGACGATCACCAGGATTGTCGACGAGGCATCGATTCCGGCACTGATGACTGCGAACTTCGCGATGAAGCCCGAGAACGGTGGGAGCCCAGCCAAGCTAAGCGCGGGAATGGCGAAGAATAGGGCGATGATTGGCCGCCGGCTCGCCAGGGCACCAGCTCGATCCAGTCGAGAGGTTCCTTGTTCATTTTCGATGAGCGCCCCAACGAGGAACAAGACGGTCTTGACTGGCATGTGATGGAGGAGGAAGAGAATCGCCCCCGTTGTGCCAGCCGTCGTGAACAGTCCTAGACCCATCAGCATGTAGCCGATCTGTGACACGACGTGGAACGAGAGGATCCGCTTCACATCGTTCTGGGCCAGGGCTCCCAGGGCTCCCACGACCATCGTGACCGCAGCGATGGCCAGCATGATGGGGCCCAGCTCGTCCATCCCCGTGAGGGTGTGGAATCGAATGATGGCGTAGATGCCGATTTTGGTTAGCAGGCCCGCGAACACGGCGGTGATCGTCGTTGGCGCGGTGGGGTAGGAGTCCGGAAGCCAGGAGAACAACGGGAAGATTGCCGCCTTGGTCCCAAACACGACCAGGAACCACGCGCCCACACCGATTCGAACTCCGCTGGACAGTTCGGGGACTCGCTGCGCTAGCAGCGCAATATTGACCGTCCCGGTCGCGGCATAGATGTAGGCGACGCCAAAGAGAAACAGGGTCGATGCCAGCAGATTGATGACGACATAGGTCATCCCTGCGCGAATTTGATCGCGCTGACCCTGATGGGTCAGCAGGATGTAGCTCGAAACCAGAATCATCTCGAATGCGACGAACAATGTGAACAGGTCGCCGGTGAGGATTGCCAACGACACCCCAGAGGTCAGAACCCCAAGCAGTGGGCCCGCCAGTTCGGGGTTTGCACCCCATGCCGAGCGCCGCTGGCCGATCGCGAAGATCTCAACCACCAGGATGATGACCAAAGCGATGGGTAGAACGAGTGCGGCGAATAGGTCCGCTACCAACACAATGCCCAGTTCGGGTGACCAGTCACCGACCCGAAGCACGACCGTGCCTTCCTCCTGCACTCGGATCAGTAGAAGTACCGCCGCGAGTGCAGCCGAGGCCAGCCCGGTAAGTGTGAGCGCGTCCCGTACGCCTTCTCGCGATCTCGCCAGAATCCCGAGACTCGAAGCCATCAGCGGCCCGAGGATGGTGATGACGATCAGCGTGGTCATGGTGACTCCATGACCGGCTCGTCGATGTCTTGGGCTACGCGGCGGTCCTCGAGATCGTCCTCCACCAGGTCATCGCCTGTGTGGTCCTGCTGACGGCGAGCGAGTGCCAGGAGGAACAATGTGAGCCCGAACGAGATCACGATTGCGGTAAGGGCCAACGCCTGTGGCACAGGGTTCGATGCGTCGGCGGCGGTGGTGCGGTCGGCGATCGGGGCGTCGCCCGCGGGGCCGCCCGCGGTGAGAAGCGCGAGGACGGTTGCATGCCCAAGCAGCGAAAACCCAAGGATGATTCGTGACAGTGACCGGGCGGTGATCAGGTACACACCGACGGCGGTGAGACCGCCGATGGCCGCAAGCAGCGCGATGCTCATCGGTCGACTCCTTTGTGGTCGGACGAGGGCTCGCCCGCATAGTGCTCGGCATGCAAGCCCTGCAAAACCAAGATGACCAACCCGACGACGATCGCAGTCACACCGATGTCGAACGGGAGGGCACTGCCCGTCTTCACCTTGCCGAGAATTGGCAATGTGGAGGAAACGATTTTCTGGTCTAGCACGGTGTCGCCCCACAGGACCGGGGCCACTGCCACGGCGAGAACGATCAACAGTCCACCGGCAACCAATTCGCTTCCCCAAGCCGGACGGTCGACGCCGGTGATGACCCGTAGCGCTACCACAGACCCCAATACGAGGCCCGCGGCAAAACCCCCTCCGGGGTTGTTGTGCCCTGCGAAGAGGAGATAGATCGCAACGGCAATCGCCAGCGGGCTGGCGAGCCGGACCCCCTGCTGAACGATGGGCGACTGAGTCATGAGGCCACCTCTTCTGAGTGACGGGCTCGGGCGAGCGCGGCCACACCAAAGGCAACAGTTGCGAGGACCACCACTTCACCCAAGGTGTCGAGTGCTCGCAGATCGGTGAGGATCACGTTGACGATGTTGTTGCCGCCGCCAGTCTCGACCGATTGTTCGGCAATCGTCTGCAGGGGAGGAGAACCCACCGGCTGACGGCCGGCGGCGGCGAGAGCGAGTGCTACGCCTGTACCAGCAAGAAGCGAGATCACGATTCGGACGGTCTTCCATGCGGTTTGGACCGGTGGGAACTCGCGACCAAGATGTCCCAGCCCGATGACGAATCCCACAACGATGATGGTCTCAACCAACAACTGTGTGAGTGCCAGGTCGGGAGCGCCCTGAATGAAGAAAAGGGCGGACATGCCTGTGCCCACCGCTCCAAGCGCTAGAGCCGCGCCAAGCCGCGAGTTAACAAACGCTCCGGCCAAAGCGGATCCCAGAATCCCGGCAACTACCAGACCTTGGAGTGGGCTGTTCCAGAGGACGAGATGGGAGGTCCCGCCGTCGAAAACGAATGGGACAGTCGCCCCGACCGCAACCGAGATCATGGTGGCCAGGTAGACCGGCAGGGAGCCATGTTGAACTACAGCGGTCACTTCTCTCGACCCGATCAGGATGCCATCCAGTGTGCGATCGGCCAGGTTGGCTCCAATGGGGGCAGGAGCAGACGCCTTGCGACCGGTGAGGATCCAGCCGAGCACGCCACCGACCACCATGATTGCTATCGAGATCACAAACGCTGTCTTGAGCCCCGGCCACCGAATGAGTTCATAGACCGACGAGTCGGGATTGAACACCGAGGCCGCCGGGGTGAGGATCTTGTTGATCGAGGGTGCCAGGACAAACCCAACCAGGCTCAACGCGGCCAACGTCACTGCTGGGACGGTCATCAGCAGACGCCGGGGAGCAACCTTGGTGGCTGGCCCCGCCCCGAACACGGCAACGAGAAACCGGGTCGTGTACGCAACGGTCAGAACCGACCCACCGATGACGGTTGCACCCACAACTATCTGTTCGGCCCCGCTCAGCTTCAATACCGCCTCGATTGCGGCTTCTTTTGCCGCGAATCCGAGGAGGGGCGGCACCCCGGCCATGGAGAGTCCGGAAACCACCGCCACGCCGAACGCGACCGGCATGGATCGGGCGAGGCCGCCGAGCTCGGCGATTTGACGGGTCCCGGTTCGTATGTCGATCTCGCCAACAATCATGAAGAGAGCTGCTTTGAAGATCGCGTGCGCGAAGACGATCGACGTAGCTGCGAAGACCGCCTTGCCGCTGCCCACGCTGAGCAGAGTGATCATGAGGCCGAGCTGCGACACCGTGCCCCAAGCCAGAATGAGCTTTGCGTCCGTGTGACGTAGAGCTCCGATGGCACCCCAGAACACCGATGCAGTTCCGAAGGCGATTCCGAGCCAACCCCACGGCAACCCGTTTGACTCCGATCCCGTAAAGAGTCGGCCGACGAGTGCTATGAGCAGTACACCAGCTTTGACCATGGTGGCGGAGTGAAGGTATGCACTCACGGGAGTCGGTGCGGCCATGGCGCCGGGAAGCCACACATGGAATGGAACCTGAGCCGACTTCGTTGCCGCTCCGACCATGACGAGGATCGCAGCCAGCGCAGCGGTTGAGCCAGCCACCGGCTCCATCTGGCTGATCGTGGTCGTTCCGGCTTCGCTTGCGAGAAGCAGCAAACCAGCCAGGAGTACCAAGCCGCCAGCGCCGGTGATCATGAGTGCTCGTCGGGCGGATGCCAACACGGCCGCGTCGGTGTTCTTGTAGCCCACGAGCAGGAACGATGTGACCGAGGTGAACTCCCAGAAAATGAACAGCGTCCACACTGAATCGGCCCACACGAGACCCAACATCGATGCGGAAAACGCGAGCAACGTAGCGGGGAAATTGGTGGCGCCCTTCGCCGTTGGAGCGAAGTAGCCAGCGGCATAGACGAATACCAGCGCACCGATACCCGAAACAAGAAGCGTCATCATGAGAGCCACCGGCCCAGAGGTGAATCGAAACGTGATGTCGAACCGATCGACCCATGTGACAACGGTGGAATCAGACGAGTCCGTGCCGCGCACCATCAACGTGGCGGCCCACGCTGCGGCTGCCGCAGGCGCAATTCCGGCGGCCGCGAGCGCAAGACGCATCGACCGACGACCCGCCCATGCGGCGGCGATGATTCCGCCCACATGCAGGGCCAACAGGAACAGATGCATAGGCGTTAGTATACATGGCTATTCAAATAACGCTATTTAGATTGACACATTTCAAAGTAGATATTATGTTGCCGGTATGAAGAACGATGAAGCCAGCTCTTCACGACCATGGATTCAGGCTTTGGCCGGGGTGGTTGCGATCGCGACGCTGATCGCTGTCGCCGTGATCTTCAGCGGCCAGATGCTGGGTGACTTGGTCTTGTTCCTTCTCATCGGAGTCGTCAAACCTGCGGCACTTGTGATCGTGGGGATCACCCTCTACCGCTATCACAAACGTCGCAGTCGGTTCGTCCAACTCAGCCCGCCGTTTACTGCGCTCGATTACAGGAGCTAGTCATGTTCGCTACCTCGTTTGTCTTTCTTTGGCTTGGGTTGGGTTGTTTCAGCGCAGCCACCCTTCCAGTACCCACCGAATCGCGGTGGGCATGGCTGCCGATCGCGGCGTTCTTTGGTCCCATGTGGTTTTTCGTGGCCACTGAGATGCGCACGCCAACCGCTACCCCACCGAGCATCCGAGATGCCGATCATCGCATGCAGTGCGCCTGCGGTGCCGAGGCCCGGTCGTAAACCTGAACCACTCTCGGGCGCTGCCGTGATTCACCGAACTAACGGAGGCGAGAATGACCTATACCGAACACCGACAACCTGAAACCTATAATCCGGGTGTGGTTTCGGAACAAATGAGCACCAGTCGATGGACGTTTCTAACAAACCATGCTCACGTCTTGATTGCCATTAGTCGCGACCCCGACGTGCGGCAGCGCGATATCGCCGAGTCGGTGGGCATCACGATCGGCGCTGTGCAGCGGATCGTTCACGAACTTGAAGAAGGTGACTACATCGAATCAGAGCGTGTCGGCCGACGTAACCGGTATCGGCTGATCCAGGGAAAGCCACTGCGGCACCCGCTCGAGGCCGGTCACACCGTCGACGATCTCATCACGACGCTCGACTAGATCACGCAGGCTGCACGCCGGCGGCCGCGTTGGCCAGGTTCTGTAGTGCCCCGGCAATGATGCCGAGCTGTGGGGTATCGGCGGGAATCCCGTGGCGTTCGGCTAGGTAGGCCGGGTCGTTGTGGAAGATTTTCAGAGCGCCGTCGATCTCGGCCATAAGTATCTTCTGAGGCAGATCGATGGCGACGGTTCGCGAGAGTTGCATCAGCGGAGTCCCAAGCGCTGGATTGCCAAAGATCACTTCGACGGTCGGCCCTAGATCGAGGCCTGCGTTGGCTGCAGCAGCCGCGTGTTCGATGCGCGCAACGAGTTTCAACTTCTCGTTGCCTTCGATGGCGGCGACCAGTCTGTCGGCGGCCTCGGCTGCGGTGCCGGTGGCTTCGGTTTCGATGAGTCCGGGGGAGTTTTGCACAGAGGGGTTAACGCCGCGATCGTGCAATTCCTTCCCGCCAGCCATGTCGGGCAGAATTGCTACATGGAATCGCTGCGAACCCCTGATGACCGGTTTAGTGGACTGGCCGATTGGCCGTACGAGCCGAACTACGTGGAGGTGCCCGACGGCGAGGGAGGATCCTTGCGAGTTCACTACGTGGATGAGGGTCCCGCCGACGGTGAACCCGTACTTCTTATGCATGGCGAACCGACCTGGGGCTACCTCTATCGCAAGATGATCCCTGGGATCGCCGCGGCTGGTCATCGCGTGATTGTCCCTGACCTTGTGGGCTTTGGTCGCAGCGATAAGCCCGCAGCCCAAAGCGACTACACCTACGAGCGCCACGTCAGCTGGATGCACAGTGCTCTGCTCGACGCTCTAGACCTGAACGGAATCACCTTCTTTGGCCAAGACTGGGGCGGACTGATCGGCCTCCGGCTAGTGGCTGGTGCACCGGAACGGTTCGCTCGGGTCGTGATCGGCAACACTGGCCTGCCGACCGGGGAGTACACACCGGCGCAGGCGTTTCTGGATTGGCAGAAGTTCAGCCAGGAAACGCCCGACTTTCCCGTAGGAAAGATGGTTCGATCCTGGACCCCTACCCCGCTCAGCGATGCCGACGTCGCAGCGTACGACGCTCCATTTCCCGACGACACCTTTAAGCAGGGTGCCCGGATCTTTCCGACCCTGGTTCCCGTTCGGCCCGATGATCCCGCCACCGAGGCCAACAAGGCAGCGTGGCAGGTGTTTGCAGAGTGGGAGAAACCGTTGGTTACCTGTTTCAGCGACGGCGACCCCGTCACCGCCGGAGGGTTCAAGCCCTTTCACAAGTTGGTGCCGGGAGCTCAGCACGATCATCACGTCACCGTCGAAGGGGCAGGTCACTTTCTCCAAGAGGACAAGCCGGACCAGCTAGTGCAGATCATTCTCGACACAGTCGCCCGAGATCGAGCCTGACCGTTACCGATTTCCGACCCCGGCTGCTTCCAATTCCGGGCCCAGACGCCCGGTCATTCCGAGGAAAAACATTCGGAAATCACTCACCAGCGACCACAACGGATGGGTAAAGGTAGCCGGGCGGTTCTTCTCAACGAAGAAGTGGGCGACCCAGGCAAAGAAATACCCCGCTACAGGCATGGCCCCCAAGAGCTTCCAGACGCGGGTGGTAGTTGCATATGCGGCTATGAGGAAGACTAAGCTTGTGCCTATGTAGTGCAACGCTCTCGTCTCCGGCTTGGCGTGTTCCTGAAGGTAGAACGGCCAGAATTCCTCGTAGCTCTCTTTTCTATCGGACATGGGGGCTGCCATGTCTTGGAGGCTACCCCACCTCTCCCAGCTGGATAATGGCGTAGCCGTCGAGGTCGCTGAGCAGGTCCGATGTGGGCACTTCGGGTAGGTCATGCCCGAACTGTTTGTTCCGGACCTCACCGATCCACTTGCTGTGCTGATACTCGTGGTTGATGATCGAGGTCATCATCACGGTCGCAATCGACCGAAGCTGGGTTGGAGCGCCCACGTGCCCGCGGTTGATGTTGCCCACCCGGAATCGAACTCGCTTGGCCACATCGGACCGAAACTTGTCGATGACATGGAGCGGTGGCACGGGGTCCCGTTCGGGTTCGGCAGTAGCGCTATCCATCATGGCGTCGAATCGGGCGTCGATTGTTGGCTCGGCAGCGGTGAGATTGCGGACCATGAAGTGCGCGACGACAGGTTGATGGCCAAGATGCCAGCCGATCGAACTGGAGTTCACGTCGGGCCGCCACGCGATCTCCTCCTGGGTGAGGTCCTTCCAGAGGTCGTCGGTGTACTCGAGTGCGGTGGTGTATTCGGCCAGTAGGGCGGTGAGGCTAGGGAGCTGCATCGGGATCGCTTTCCGCTTGTGTGGGGTTCTTACTAGTTAATGATGGATGACACGACCCGAAGAGAGGCTGCCAAAGCGCCCTCTATATGGCCGGGAGCAACGGTTGAGGTTTCGGTTGAGCACCAGTGCAGCCTGCCGTCGAGCATTGGCTGTTGATAGGTGGGATGGCCGAACAACTGATAGGAGCCGAGGTCGCTGACGTTGGGTGGGGAAGTAAAGCGTTCGGTTCGCCAGTCTTGTATCAGCACGTCCTGCGGGTCGTTGGCGCCACCACCGAAGAGCGCAACCAGCTGTTTGATGACTTGATCTTCGGTTGGTGCCGGTTGGCCGGGGTCAGGCCGGGCGAATCCGAAGAGTGCGGCGGGGGAGCCGTCGGCACCACTCATGTCGTGGATCTCACCGAGCGGCCCCACATACGAAAAGGCCGAGCCGGCTAAACCGTCGTCTCGCCAAAACGGGTGCGCGTAGCTGGCGACCACCTTCACCGATCCGCCCATCCACACCGGCGTGATGGAGCACAACCGCTCGGTGTCTGCGGAGAGAGCGCCGCCGAAATCGATAGAGCTGACGGCCAGTGCCGGTGGCAGCGCAATGATCACATGATCGGCGTGATAGCTGGATTGGGAGCTGACCACCTTGAGTGCATCGTCCGTCGAACGAAGCTCGGTGGCGTGTTCTGACAGGCGAACGGTGCCGTCAGGCAGTTTGCTGAACAGGGCAGCGGCGATCGATTGCGTACCGTACCGAAGGCGGCCTGACGGAACGTCGATCTGGTTGCCCTGCAGCCGCTGTACCCCGTCGGCGGCCTGGAACATTGCGTCGCCCGCGAGGTGCTGGGCGAATGGCTCTAGACCCTCGGCGCTCACCAGTTCATTCACCAGGGGCTCATTGGACCAGAACCAGCTTGCCCCTAGGTCGAAGTGATCGCCGTTAAGCGATGGTGAGAACACCCGTCCCCCCACGCGGTCCCGGGCTTCTAGGACCGTCACGGATCGACCCGCCGCTAGGAGGTGTTTCGCAGCGTGCAGGCCCGATATGCCGGCGCCCACGATCAAGACATCGGTGGTGTTCGTTTCCAGTTCGATCACTCTGAAACGCCGGACCCGATCCGTTTATGCCAAAGACCGTACATTTCTTTCCGGCAAGTTGAGGAGCCAACCAACACCGGCGAGCAAGCGCGGCCCGCCACCGTACGCTTTTGGGCGTGAGCGGGGATGAGACGAGCGAAGAACTTCGCCGACAATTGCTGGAGACCACGTCGTTTCTCCGGGAGGTCGCCGGGGCGAAGGGGGTTCTCGACGAACTGACTCCCCAAGAGCGGATCGACTTCCTGAACGCGGCGGGCGATGTCTATTGCGCCGACCCCGAGGAACGGCGCCAACGGGTAAAGGCCCGCCGTCGAAAGCAACGAGCCGCCAAACTGGCCAGGGACGAGGATGTCCTGAACAGCACCGGGATTCGCCGGCTACGAGACAAGCCGGTCTTCACGACTCCAAATGTCTTCCCGCCGGAGGACTTCGAGCAGGTCGACGTGACCGACACACCCGAGCTCTCGGGCGTCACCGACGAACTGCAGCATTGCTATGTATGCAAGGCCAAGTACAGCGAGGTCCACCATTTCTATGACCAGCTGTGTCTCGATTGCTCGGACTTCAATTATCGCAAGCGGGGCGAGCTCGCCGATTTGGAGGGCACCGTTGCCTTGCTCACCGGGGGCCGAGTAAAGATCGGGTACCAGGCGGGCATCAAGCTGCTTCGGTGCGGAGCCGAACTCATCATGGTTACACGGTTCCCCCGCGATGCTGCGGCCCGGTACGCAGCCGAGCCGGACTTTAAGCACTGGGGCCACCGGCTGGAGATCTTTGGTCTCGACCTTCGCCACACGCCGAGCGTTGAAGCGTTCTGCCACCACGTTCTGCAGACTCGAGACCGCCTCGACTTCATCATCAACAACGCGTGTCAGACCGTGCGTCGGCCATCGGGATTTTATGAGCACATGATGGAGGCAGAGTCTGCGGCGCTCGACAGCCTTCAACCCGAGGTACTGCAACTGGTGGGCGAGTACGAGGGCCTGCGCGGCTACCACATCTTGCCCGCCGCGGACAACGAGAAGGGTGGTGATGTTGTCCGGTCGGTGGGCCCAACCTCAGGCTTGACCCACGCCGCAGCGCTGTCGCAGACACCGTTGCTGCCCGAGGACCTCAACAATGACTCATCGTTGTTCCCCGTTGGGCAACTCGACAAAGACTCACAGCAGGTCGATCTGCGAGATCGAAATTCCTGGCGCCTTCAGCTTCATGAAGTTTCGTCGGTCGAACTGTTGGAAACTCAGCTGGTGAACGCAGTCGCACCATTCATCATCAACGCTCGCCTTAAGGCTCTGATGGAAGCCACTCCGGGAGCCCACAAGCATGTGGTCAACGTGTCAGCGGTCGAAGGGCAGTTCTATCGACGCTTTAAGACAACCAAGCATCCGCACACCAACATGGCAAAAGCGGCATTGAACATGATGACCCGAACATCAGCAACCGACTATTTCGCGTCTGGGATTCATATGAACAGCGTGGACACCGGCTGGGTAAGCGACGAGGACCCGGTGGCAATCGCGCAGCAGAAAACCGCCGAGCACCGGTTCCACCCACCCCTCGACATCGTCGACGGAGCGGCCCGGATTGTGGACCCGATCATCGATGGGACCAACACCGGTACTCACCTGTGGGGTCAGTTCTTGAAGGACTACCAACCCACCGACTGGTGACTACAGATCCTTCGCAAGCCGAACTCCGGACAGGTGCCAGCGAGTGTGTGGGTGGAAGAAGTTGCGGTAGGTGGGCCGCGCATGACCGGTAGGCGTGTAGGCACAACTACCGCGGAGCACCATGGTGTTGATCATGAACTTGCCGTTGTATTCACCGATGGCGCCGTCGGGCACGACGTAGCCCGGGTAGGGGCGATAGGCACTCTCGGTCCATTGCCAGGCTTCGCCAAACATCTGCTTGAGCCCGGGAGCAACTCCTGCCGCCCGTGGATGCATGTGCACCCGATGATCGGTGTCGGGCACCACGTTGTGGGTTGCAGCGGCATGCTCCCACTCGAACTCGGTAGCGAGGCGAGCGCCAGACCAGCGGGCATAGGCATCGGCTTCGTAGAAGGAAACATGACACACCGGCTCGTTTGGGTCGACGGGTCTTGCGCCGGTGAGGGTATGAATTCGCCAACCCTGGTTGGATGTGGACCAATAGAGCGGAGATTCCCATCCCTCGCCTACGCGTTTGTACCAGCCATCGCTCATCCATAGTTCCGGCCGGTGGTAGCCGTCGTCGGCCATGAAGGCCAGCCATTCGCCCGCGGTGACGAGCCGGTCGGCCAAGGCGAATGGTCGGATCAGCTGATCATGCTGTGGATATTCGTTGTCGAACGCGAAGCCGTCGTGGTCGGTTGGAAGGCCCGT
This sequence comes from uncultured Acidimicrobiales bacterium, assembly GCA_938029215.1. Classification (GTDB taxonomy): domain Bacteria; phylum Actinomycetota; class Acidimicrobiia; order Acidimicrobiales; family SZUA-35; genus JABDIY01. The sequence continues at coordinate 30,257 of CALHFG010000006.1, forward strand.
CTGGGTTGTCGTTGACCCAAACTCGATCCACTCGACCGGTCCCGGGTTCACGACCAGTTCGTGAGGCTCATCCGTATAGGCCGGCTCGGTGGGATTGAGCGACAGCACGTGTTTGATGTCCATCAACAGCAACTCCTGATGCTGTTGCTCATGGTTGATACCGAGATCGACGATCTGGGCGATTCGTTGCAGTAGATCGTCATCGGCAGCCGCGATGAGGGCATCGACCGCAGTGTCGACGGCGGCCCGATAGACCCCGACCTCTTCGGCCGATGGCCGGGTGATCATCCCCCGGAACGGTCGTGGGTGCCGCTCGCCCGCCTGGACGTAGTAGCTGTTGAACAAAAAGGCGTACTGCTCGTCGTGCGCGATGTAGTTGGGGTCTAGCTCCGCCAAGAGGAACGTCTCAAAAAACCAGGTGACATGGGCTCGGTGCCACTTTGTCGGCGATGTGTCCGGCATCGACTGGACCGTTTGATCCTCAGGCGAAAGCGGTGCGGCCAATCGTTCGGTTTGCTCGCGCATCGCATGAAAGCGGCGCGCGACGTCAGACTTGGTGGAAGCTGCCGCTGAACTACTCATGACACTTCCAGTAAACCTCCGTTGGGGTCCAATATTCCGGCGGGACGAAGTGAATCGCATTGCCGTCCGGGGCTTTGCATAGAAAAGCCCAGGTCAGGGGGCCAGAGCGGCGACTTTGAGATCGAGATCTGCGTTGCTGGGTTCGACCAGGTGGCTGTCGTCAGCAAAGACGATGACCGGAATCTTCTTCACGCCTTCGTTGCGTTCCAGAACGCGGGCCACCTCATCCGGGTTGGCTTCAAGATCGATGTAGTTGTATTCGATGTTGTGTGAGTCGAAATAGGCCTTGGCCCGACGGCAATCGCCGCACCAATCCGCTCCATACATCACTACGTCGCCAATGTTGTTTGCCATGCCCGCTGTAACGCAGCGAGGGCGGCGTTCATTCCTGGGCGCCTGTGCTAGCGGTGTCGAAAGGTAAGGCTGGCGGGGCCGACTGTTACCACGTCGCCATCGGTCAGCACGACGTCGGTGCGGCCGTTGCCGCCGATGCGTTGGTCGTTTACCCGCGTGCCGTTGGTGGACCGGTTGTCCAGAACGATCCATTGGTCATCGTCGGGGATGATCTGCGCATGGAATCGGCTGACGTTTTGTTCGTCGATGACGATGTCGTTCTCGGGGTGGCGTCCTATACGGAGCCCGGCCGAACCGAGATCGACTGTGCGTCCATCGGTCAGCACGAGATCTGCGGTTTGGATAGCTGGCCCGTCCTCGAAGCTTCGTTCTATCGAGAACGTTCCGATGCGTCGGTCCGGGTTCTCGGCAAATTCCACCGATACCGGTCCCGCAAACTCCAGCTGCTCGCGGGCCACGACGGTTCGCACTTCGTCGATCAGATCCCGCACGATCGATGGCCCTTGGCTCACGATCCGCTGATAGTCCTCGCTCGACAGTTCGATGACAAACCGGTTCGCAACGGTCACCGCGCCCTTGACGTTGACTCGACGGTCCCTCACAACAACGCGCCGAAGGCGTCGGCCGATTTCGACCGGTTGAATGCCGGAGCCAAACGCGCGGGCCATCAAGCCCTCCACGAATTCTTCGATCTGTCCCTCCACGGACCGCAAAGCCATTGCGGCCAGCCTAGGGCACAACGGCGGCAAGATTTCGGCGCCTCCTCGGCAGGCGGAACCCGCATCGGGTAGTTAACAACTACGATTCGACACAGTGTCCGACGCCGTACTCACCGTTCTTCGCCTCGGGTTCCTGGCGCTCCTCTGGGTCTTCTTCCTCCGAATCGCGAGCGCGGTGTGGACCTCAGCGGCGCCCCGACCCGCTGCCGCCGCGTCCGAGGGTCGTTCTCGCAAGCTGCGGAAGAATGGTTCGAGCCCGGCGGCCGTGGTGATTATCGAGCCGCTGGAGCAGGCTGGGCTGGTGTTCTCCGTGGAAGATCAGCTGACGATCGGTCGCTCCGCATCGTGCGATCTCACCTTGGATGACACCTTCGTCTCGTCCCAGCATGCAAGGGTGGCAAAGACCGATCGTGGGCTCGTAGTCTCGGATCTGGGATCAACGAACGGCACCTACGTGGATCGAGAAAAAGTGACCACTCCGATTCAGGTTGCGCGCGGCGCCCGTCTTCAAATAGGCAGCACCGTCATGGAGGTTCGCTGATGAGGTTTGAAGCAGGAAGTGCCACCGACAAAGGCATGGTCCGCGACGCGAACCAGGACCGTCTTCTCATCCATGGTGATCTGCTGGCTGTCGCCGATGGGATGGGTGGTCACGCTGGCGGCGAGCTCGCCGCAGAGACCGCGGTCGAAGATCTCCGCCGGTTCCCGGTCATGTCCCAAGCAAGCGATGTCGTTTCCGGCATTCATCACGCAAACCGGCAAGTTCTTGAAGCCGCCGAGCGGACCGGGATGACAAACATGGGCACCACGGTGGTCGCCACGCTCATGCGGCTGGATCGGCGATCGGTGATCGTGGCCAACGTTGGCGACAGCCGCGCCTACCTCATGAGTGGCGGCGAGCTCTCGCAGATCACCAGCGATCACTCGTTGGTTGAGGACCTGGTGCGAGCAGGAAAGATCACCGAAGAAGAGGCCAAGGACCACCCGCACCGCAACGTGGTCACGCGGGTTCTGGGCCTCGGTGAAGATCCAGAGGTCGATACCTTCGAGCTGGCCGTACGAGACGGTGACATGCTTCTTCTTGCCAGCGACGGGTTGTTCAACGAAGTTGACCATCACGTCATCGCCACGATCCTGGCCAACGCCGACGACCTAGACGTTGCCGCTCAACGATTGGTCGAGCGTGCCAACCAAAACGGTGGGCACGACAACATCACGATCGTGATCGCTCGTGTTCTCGATGATGACCCCGTGGTATCGGCCCCAGCCAGCGCGGCAGCGATCGCTACAATCGACTCCGCTGGTGCTGATGATCCAACGGTGACCTTTGAGGCGCCGGTGACGGACGCGGCCGACGAGGCGGTGACTGAAGTGATCGATCCGTCGTTGAGCGCGGCTGCCTTTGACGCAGAACTGACAGCGGATCTCCCCGAGAATGCTGCGCCGCTCGGTATTCCCGCAGTCGACATTGGATCGGACGACGACCTCGATCTGTCGTCACCCGACCCCGGTGCCGTCGATCCACCGACCGACGAGATTCCCACGGTTGCACCACGCCGAGCGAACCGCATGCGGATGTTTGTGTTCCTGGTCTGTTTCTTGGCCGTGCTGGGGTTGGCCATCGGTGGTTTCGCGGCGTACGCCACCAATGCGTGGTTTGTCGACACCGTCGCCAACGAGGTCGTCATCCATCAGGGTCGTCCGGGCGGAGTGCTGTTTATCGAGCCTCAAGCGGTGCAGTCAACCGGTATCGATATCAATGACCTAAACCCTGCGTCACGCGGGCGGGTCGATGATGTCCCCGTCTTCAGTTCCCTCGACGACGCCGAACAGTTCGTCAGCAATCTGGAGCTTTCAACTCTCAGAGCGAACGACACGTCCGAGTAGCTGCGGTATGGCGATGCTCTCAATGCCGGGTCAGACCGGGACACTCCGGGGACCCCGCACCACCGAGTTGATGTTTCTCGTTTCTGCAGGACTCCTAACCTCGGGGGCTTTCGCGTTGGCAGCAATGGCCAACCGGGAGGGCACCCCGGCGAAGGTTCTTCCCTTCCTTGGCCTCGTCCTCTTGCTACTTGGATCAGCTCACGTGATTGTCCGGCGCCTGGCGCCGAACGCGGAGCCCACGTTGTTGCCGATCGTCGGGCTGCTCAACGGGCTTGGTTATGTGATGATCGCACGGCTCGACCAGAACTTTGCGGCTCGGCAATCGGTCTGGACGCTCGTTGGTCTCGTGGCCTTCACGCTCACCCTGCTGGTGGTTCCGAGTATCCGTAGATTTGCCGACTACCGGTACCTGTTGGCACTCGCCGGAATCGTTTTGCTGCTGTTGCCGCTCATGCCCTTCATCGGCGTCACCATTCGGGGCGCTCGAATCTGGATTTCGCTGCATTTCTTCACTATTCAGCCCGGCGAGTTCGCCAAAGTCGTTCTCACGATGTTTTTGGCGGGATATCTGGTGGACAAGCGAGAACTGCTGACGGTCAGTACTCGTCGATTTGCCGGCGTCAATATTCCCGATCTCCGCCACTTCGCCCCGCTCCTCGGTGCGTTGGGTATCGCGATTCTGGTGATGGTCGCCGAGCGTGACCTGGGCTCGTCGCTGCTTTTCTTCACGTTGTTTGTTGTGATGATGTACCTGGCAACGTCACGCGTCGCCTATGTGCTTGGTGGATTGGTGTCCTTCGCCATCGGCTCGGCGATCGCTTATCAGATCTTTGGTCACGTTCGGCGCCGAGTCAGCGCCTGGTTGTTTGCGTTCGACGACCCGAACGACACGGGCTTTCAGGTGGTCGAAGCATCGTTTGCCATGGCCGACGGAGGATTGATCGGGACAGGAATCGGTGAGGGGACGCCGACGGTAATTCCGGTCGTCACCACCGACATGATCTTCGCCGCGATCGGCGAGGAATTTGGCCTGATCGGGGCGGCCGGGATTCTTGTGGCGTTCCTCCTGTTCATCGGCGCCGGTTTCCGGGTGGCGCTCGAAGCGTCGGACCCGTTCGAAAAGCTGGTAGCCGGTGGCCTCACCGCCTTACTTGGATTCCAGGTCATCGTGATCGTCGGCGGCGTCGTTCGACTGCTGCCGCTTACCGGTGTCACGCTGCCGTTCGTCAGCTACGGCGGATCCTCGTTGGTGGCCAACTACGTGATCCTCGCCATTTTGATACGGATCTCCGACTCGGCCAGCCGTGACCAAGATCAAGGCGGCAACGACCTCACGATGCACGGGACGCTGTGATGTCACGCGTCGTAACCGACGGTGACCGTCGATGATCGACAGATCGCTTCGCCGGGTGTTGGTCGTGCTCATCGCTGGATTCGCGGTGTTGATGGTTCAGGTCAGCCGTATCCAGGTGATCCAGGCCGAGGACCTGAGGAACAACCCCGACAACGGACGATCGATCCTCCGCGACTTCAACTCGCCTCGAGGGTCGATCGTGACCGCCGATGGTGTTGTCGTCGCAGTGTCCGACGAGCTGGTCGGTTCGGTGTTTGATTACCAGCGGTCCTATCCCGAAGGCGATCTGTATGCCCACGTGGCTGGGTATTACTCGTTCAACCTGGGCGCCACGGGAGTCGAGAAGGCCTACAACGACTGGTTGTCGGGTCGGGCTGCTGCGCTTCGCCTAAGCGGATTGAACACCTTGCTGGGCGGCGCCGGCGAACCCGGGACCGTGGTCCTTAGCGTGCGCCACGACCTTCAGGAGCAGGCGGCGGAGCTGTTGGCGGGTCGGTCGGGGTCGGTTGTGATGATCGAACCGGCGACCGGAGCCGTGTTGGCCTTGTATAGCTCGCCCACCTACGACCCGAACCTTCTCGCCAGCCACGATGGGGTTGCGGCGGTGACCGCATCACAGGAACTGCTAGATGCCCCTGGCAATCCTCGTCGCCCGGCGGCCTATGCCGATCGATTCTTCCCGGGCTCGAGTTTCAAGATTGTGACCGCAGCAGCGGCGCTGGAACATCCCGATGTCGGCCCCATCGATGTGGCGCCAACGGTCGAATACTTCGCTCCCCTGGCCAGTAGAGCGATCCGCAACAGCGGTCAGAGGGCCTGTGGGGGTTCGATCGACGACATGATCGCCAGTTCGTGCAACACCGGGTTTGCCCAGCTCGCCGCCGAACGAATTGGTCCCGAGGCGATGGTAGAGATGGCGGAAAACTTTGGATTCAACGACAACGTTCCACTAGATATTGCCGGAGCGACGGCTGGCGTGTTCCCCGAGGACTTCGGCGAGAAGTTGCGAGACGCAGAGGATGGGAACACCGTGGGCGTGTTTGCCGACAGTCCGGTGCTCGCCCAGGCTGCTTTGGGGCAGAACAACGTTTCGGCGTCTCCGCTCCAGATGGCGCTGGTCGCGGCAACCGTGGCGAACGGAGGTGAACGGAACAGCCCCCATGTTGTTCAGGAGGTTCGGCGCCTAGATGGCACGACGGCGCACTCGGTCCCTACCGACCTCGTGAATCGCCCAATCGAGCCCGAAACTTCCGTTGCTTTGCGGCGCGCGATGCAGATCGCGGTTGAGGATGGGACCGCAAGCGGGCTGCAGATGGCCGGCATTGAAGTTGGAGCGAAGACCGGCACAGCGCAGCTGGGTCAGGATGTCGTAGGCGCACACGCGTGGGTTGTGGGTTTTGCAGGCAAACCGGGGTTTGCCCCAGACGTCGCTTTTGCGGTTCATGTGGCTGCAGATCCCCAGTTTCCGGACTCGAGTGGCTCCAGGACAGCGGTCCCGATCGCGAGAGCGCTGCTCAGCGAGTTCTTCGCTGAGTCATGACGATTCGATGGGACTGTCCGACTTGACCGTGCATGTGCCCAATCGTTCACTAACCTTGCAACGCTGTGACTGATTCGACCTCCCAACGGCCGGTGCTCAACGGGCGCTACGAACTTCACCGTCGCCTTGCACGCGGTGGCATGGCCGACGTCTTCCTCGCCCACGACCAATTGCTTGACCGGCCGGTTGCGGTCAAGGTTTTGTTTCCCCAGTTCGCCTCTGAACCGCTCTTCGTAGAACGGTTCCGTCGAGAGGCGCAGGCGGCGGCGAACCTCAATCATCCAAGCATCGTGGCGGTGTACGACTGGGGCGAGTACGACCGGACCTACTTCATTGTGATGGAGTACGTCGAGGGACGCAGCCTCGCCGAAGTCCTGCGGGCCGAGGGTGTCTTGCATCCCGACCGGGCAACTGAAATCGCAATCGATACAGCAGCGGCCCTCGGGTTCGCTCATCGCAACGGAACGATTCACCGAGATATCAAGCCCGGCAACATTCTGATCACCCCGAGCGGCCAGGTGAAAGTGACCGACTTCGGTATCGCACGTGCCTTTGGCGGCGGCGACGATCTCACCCAGACCGGATCGGTCATGGGCACAGCCACGTATTTCTCACCCGAACAAGCCCAGGGCAAACAAGTAGACCCTCGCAGCGACCTGTACAGCCTTGGTGTCGTGCTGTTTGAGATGGTTACCGGTCAGCCGCCGTTCAACGGTGACACTCCGGTGGCGATCGCCTACAAACATGTTCAGGACCCGGCGCCTCAGGCTTCGTCGCTCAACCCGAAGATCACACCCGCGTTGGGCTCGGTTATCGATCGTTTGCTGGCCAAGATGCCACCTGAACGTTTCGCTTCGGCAGAGGATCTGCGCGCTGAGCTTCGCCGACTCGGCGATGAGACAGCCGCCCCTAGTCGAGCGGTTGTCGTAGCTCAACCCGCCGAGGTGGCTCCGGCAAAGGCCACAACCACCATTCCCGCCGTAGCGGCGACTCAGCACGGCGGTCCTGCCGTCATGGCTCAGTCGATTGCACCCGAGTACGTGGAGCCTCCCCGCCGCAACGGGCTGTTCCTTCTGGCGCTGTTGCTCATGATTGTGGGCGTCGCCGGAATCGCAGCGTATATCGCGGTGAATTTTGGGGACCAAGAGGCGGAGGGCCCGGAGCTGGTCGAAGTGCCAACCGTGACAAACCGAGCCCAAGGCGAGGCCGAGAACATCCTGGAAGACAGCGGCTTCACGTTCCGCTCCCGTTTCGTAGACGCACCTGACGGTGTGCCACCCGGCAATGTGGTCGACCAGATTCCAGCGGCTGGTGAACAGAAGGAGAAGGGGAGCGAAGTCGTTATCGAGGTCGCTCAATCCAACCAGAAGGTCACGCTGGGAACAATGGCGGGTTTCACCCTCGACGAGGCGACCCGTCGTCTGGAGCAAGACGGATTCGCCGTCGACTTCACGTTCGAGGCCAACAACGAGATTCCGGAAGACGTTGTCATTCGTAGTGAACCCGAGCCCGGCCAGGAGTTAGAGCGCGGCACGCGGGTGCAGCTCATCGTTTCAGCTGGCCCTGATCAGGTTGAGGTGCCCGACGTCAAGGACCTCACCGTTCTGGAAGCGTCAACCGAACTCGCCCGTGCTGGCCTGCCGAACCCAACGCTAGTGCAGGAGCCGTCGGAGGATGTCCCCGAGGGGACCGTCATTCGGACCGAACCCGAGGCTGGTAGTCCGGTGCTCATCGATCGTGTGGTGCTCCTCGTGGTCTCGACCGGCCCGCCCACCGCCATCGTTCCTCCCGTCGTGGGCCTCGATCAGGCATCGGCCACCGTGTCGTTGGAACAAGCCGGTTTCGCACCGTTCGTAGAGTTCCAGGATGTGCCGAATGGATCGCCCGATGCCGGAATCGTGTTATCGCAGGATCCGGTTGGAAACTCGTCGTTAGTAACTGGTTCAACGGTCCGGATCGCGGTCGGCGTCGAGCTGGCTCCACCACCTCCGGACACGACGCCTCCTGCCACCGATCCACCGGCCACTGACCCGCCAGCAGAAGACGGGTAGACTGCGGGGGTGGACAACAGCCACCCGCCCTCGGCTTTCGAGCCGGTCACAGATTTTCCAGAGAGCATCGATGCCGATGACGAGGTGGTCCATCGGGGTGCAAGCGCGCACGATACCGCTATCCAGCTACGTCGCCGAAACATCATTCGAGTGATTGCAGTCGTCTCGGCTGTTGTGCTCTTTGCCGGCGGGTTTGGTCTGGTGCGGACGGTTATCGCCGTGGCGGTGGCCTATGTGCTGTTCATGACCGGCGTGAAGACGATCGGCGCCTTTGCTCGACCAATTCCCGAGGCGTTGCCCCCGGGCGAACTACGCCGGGTCAAGTTGAACTATCGGTGTGATATCTGCGGGACTGAGCTGCGACTGACCTTGGCCAATGATCAGGTCCCGGAACCGCCCAAACATTGCACCGAGCCGATGATCTTGACCACGAATCTGGAAGACGTCCTGTAACGCACCGACGTGGCCAAGATGACAACTGGGTTACAACGCACCAGTTTTCCACCACAAGTGGAAAACCGCTCGCCTTCGTTATCCACCTCAAAAACACCTGTACAACGATGTTTTCCACCAAGATGCACACCATCTGGTTGTCGCACCATGTTGAGAACCTAAGGCGAAAGCGCCTGTCACAGTTCCGTAAGGGTTGAGGCTAGGCGTCTCTACCTAACCGTGCAAACCTCGGCGGCTGGGTTTGCCTCGTCCAATTTGGCGGAAATGGTTTATGCAGATTTGGCAGTGATTCGGCAGCGCTCGATGAAGTTGGCCACCATGGTCTTTCCGCCCACCGTGAGGATCGACTCGGGATGGAATTGCACCCCTTCCACGTCGAGGTCGCGGTGCCGCATGGCCATGATGACGCCGTCGGCAGTGGTGGCAGTGACTTCCAACTCGGCCGGCAGGTCCTCTGCCCGAACGATCAGGCTGTGATAGCGGGTTGTCTGAACAGGCGACGCCAATGACTCAAAGACGCCAACGGCCTCGTGCAGGACCTCGGAGGTCTTGCCGTGCATCAGCTCGGGGGCCCCAACCACCGTGCCGCCGTAGACCTCCCCGATCGCTTGATGGCCCAGACATACACCCAACACGGGCACGACACCGGCAAATCGGCGGATCGCGTCTTCGCTGACCCCCGCGTCTTCGGGGCGACCAGGCCCGGGTGAGACGAGCACACCGTCGGGTCTCATGGCCTCCAGCTCGTCGATGCTGAGTTCGTCATTTCGAACGACGACCGGCTCGGCCCCCAGCTCACCTAGGTACTGGACCAGGATGTAGACGAACGAGTCGTAGTTGTCGATCACGAGGATCTTCGGCGTCATCACTAAAAGCTAGCGGCTGAGAAGCGTTGACGACCCGCTAAGGCGTACTACGCTGCGGCCGTGGCACGACAGGACCCCTCCAAGAGCCGGATTACCCCAAAGGGCACCAACACCGAACAGGTGAGCGAGCGATCGATCCGATCTGAGCCCGCCCCGATCCTCGGCCCATCGCCCAAATGGGTGCCGGCCCTCATGGTTGCGGGATTCGTTGGCGGAGTGCTGATGATTCTGGTCAATTACCTGTTCGTGATCGACGCTTTGGGCACGCCGAGCAACTGGTATTTGCTCGGTGGTCTCGGCATGATCCTGGCCGGCATTCTGGCAGCCACGCAGTATCGCTAAAGTCGCTGTTGAGAGGCCCAGCACCTGGGCCCGCCGTTTCTGAGAGTACTCTAAGTGGCCTGCTCAGGGCCGCGGGCCAGAACGTTGTAGAAGGATCTAGCATCTGGACTCTTGTCAGCGTTCACGGCAACGCTCGGTCCACGGGGTTCCTCAGCATCGGGCTGGAATTGGGTAGTGCAAGGCGCTCGCTCGCCAGTGGCGGTCGCTGAAGCCCCAACGCGCTGTCTGTCACACCTCGCCTCGGTGCACCGGGCTACCGAAGGATCGGTTACAAACTTCCGCGTTCGGGGCCGCTATGAAGCCACCGAAAGCTTGCTCGATGAGCTTTGGCACACCGTCGTCGCACCTCTGGTCGAGGGTTTTGGACTGCAAGAGGGTCTGCGTCTGCGCGTGCCGGCCCGCTTCTTGCAGTTGCCGTTCACGACGGCCCGAGATCGCCGGACCGGCGAATCACTGATCCATCTGACCGAGCCGGTTGTCGATGTCGGGGGCTGTGTCGAGGAGGAAGCCTCGATACGGGGAGAGGTGGTACGGATCGATGGCCACTTCCGGGACGTCGCACGCGAGATTCGACGTCGACCAATCCCTGAGGGGTCGACGCTTCTTCTGATGGGTTGTCGTACCGCCGAACTGGTGCCGCTGCTGTTCGGCACCGGTGCCGATTTCGCCGTCGTCACCGCCTGGGATGTTGAGGACCGGCACTGTCACCCGCTGGCAGATTCCTTGGAGGCGTTGATTGCTCAGGGCCTCTCGGCCGCTGAGGCGCTTCGCTCGACCCAGGCTGGATGGAGCTGGCGTCATCCGTATGAGTGGGCCGGGTATGCCGTCGTGGATCTTCGGGGCCACCATGCCTAAGCAGATCGAGATGCCACCCGTCATCGCTGGCCTGCCGTACATCCATCCGTCCGAGGTGCAAGAGGGAGACATCGTGTTCTGTTCCCGACCGGGATTCCTCCAACGCCTGTGTTCTTCGGTTGGCGATCTTTGGCGGCACGTGGGAATGGCCTTGCTTCTCGACGGTCCCGATGGCCCAATCATGGGCATCGTCGAAGTTGACGGCGACCGGTTCGTGACCCGTCCCCTGCCGCAGGTTCAAACTGGATACGACTGGCTGGCGATCGGACGCGTTCGAGACGGGATTGACACCAGCCATGCGGTTTCGTGGGCTCGATACCTCATCGGGGCGAGGCAAGCGTATGCGTGGGACGATGCGGTGCTGGCCGGCTTTGTGGCGCTTACCCGGGCAAACGTCGCCGAGTCCGATCCTGACCTTGCCGGTCGGATGCTGCGGAGAGCAAGCCTCGCCGCGTCCCCGCGGTGGTCGGATCGGCGAATTACGCATACCTGTTCGTCATTTGTGTACTTCGCCTACAACTCCGGCGATGCACAGCAGCGGCTGGAGGTGGATCTCACTGTCACCCAGGAGGTGGCCCGACAAGTCGTCAACAGTCAGCCGGTCCCCGCACTCCGGGCTGGTCGCGGGTCCAAGATCGACTCCCAGCAGCTTCGCGAGGCCGCACGCGTCATTCTGGGCGCCGTTGGTGGAGGCTTGGCGCCAGACGCAATGACGCCCGAATCCCAGGGCCGATGGGTCATGCCGGGGGACCTTTGGCGGTCCCCCTCGGTGCATCTACGAGCCTTGCTCCCCGCCGGTAGGGACTAAACACTTCCGTAGCTCGGCACCGCGAGGCGATCGAAGTGACGACCGACGAAACAAGGTGGCACACTGGTCCGGTGGTTCCAGCGAACACCATTCGGGTGAGCGTCATTGGTCGGATGGGGGTTGCGGTTCCAGACTCCGGCTTTCGGCGTCTTCAGCCGGCCCAACGCCAGCTGCTTTCACTTCTCGTTGCCGCTGGACCAAGTGGGCTGACCGCCGACCGAATCGCCGACGAGATTTGGCCGGACCAGCTTCCCAACCAATGGCAAGCGGCAGTACGAATGACCGTGTCGCGACTGCGTCGTAGTTGCAACAGCAATTTTGTAGAGATGGCTGATGGGTACTATCGGCTGACGCTGGGCCTTCATCAGGTCGATGCCTGGTATCTGAACGAACTGACCGATCGTTCCGAAGTGTCCTTAATCGGAGCCGACGTGGAACGGCTCGGTGAGCTGGTTGCATCCACCGAGATCTACGGCGGAGTCGAGGGCACCCTCACCGTCGACGGATCGATTCGTGAGATCGAACAGGCCCAGCGCACGTTGATTGCTGCACTGGCCAAGCAGTCCTTTCGGCTCCCCCGAAGCATCTTGCGAGCGCTCTTTCGGCGGGTTATCGCCACACCATGGGACGAAGATCTCTGTGCTGACGTGGCCAGCCTTCATGCAGCCGCAGGCCTCACCGCTGCTGCCCAAGATCTCATCGATCAGACGCGTTTGGAGCTGCGCGACACCTTCGGCGTTCCGCCGACGGATCGACTACTCAGAATCGAACGTCAACTGGCTCACGGTCGGTTTGATTCGCCCGACGTCGACGAACTGGTTGATCAGGTCTCTGATACAGCGGTCACCCTTCCGGTCGCATTGCAGGTTGCTGATGGCAAATCCGACGTTCGGGTTGAGGCGACGGCTGAACTCATCGAACAGTTGAGCGGAGACCGGTCAACGCTGCTACTGACTGGGCCAGCCGGATCGGCTTCGCACGTACTCATCGGTCATGCGTTGACGGCCATGGGTTCGGATGTGGGCACGGTGTTGTATGGCCGCTGTAGCGAGGGCGTGACGCTTAGCTATGAGCCCTTCGTCGGTATGTTGCCCAACTTCCGCTCGCTCGTCGCCAGGGACTTTGGGGCCGAAGAGACAGCCGGCCCCACCGTCTTGTGGGCCGCGGCGGCCGAGGAGTTGGCCCAGGCAGGTCGAGGGGGTCCGGTGACCGTGGTTGTGGGGGCAGCCCATGACATCGATTCTGCATCTACCGACCTGCTTCTCTTCCTCGCTCGTTCCAACATGGAGATTTCGCTTCGACTCCTGATCACCGGACTCAGCGATGTGGACCGACCCGAATTCGCCCGACTCGAACGCAGTCTCGCATCGATCGGCAATACCCGCCGGGCAACGATCGCGCCGCTCACCGTGGACCAAATCACGTTGATGGCTGGGGAAGACTTCCCCCATGCCTCCAGCGCTGCACTACGCAGCCTGTCCGAGGAACTCCTCGTTCGATCGGGCGGCCTGCCAACGGTGGTGGCAGCGCTGCTCCGCACCTTGGACCCAGCGACGCTCCGGCTGCCGGCAAGCGGCACGGGTCAAAGCCTCGACGTGTTCAGCCAGCAAGTGTCGGGGCTGTCCGACACGGCTCGATCGGTAGGTATTGCGGCGGCGGTCCTCGGTCGCGACGCCTCGCTCAGCGACCTCCAGCACATGTGCGAACTGCACCCTGATGAGTTGCTCGACGTTGTAGAGGAGCTGCTCGACACCGGTTTGATCGTCGAGACCGCCGGGGTCGACCGCCTCACCTTCGCCCACCAATTGGCGATGGACGAGTTCATCAACCAGACCCGGGAGATTCGACGTCGTCAGATGCATGTCAAGGCTCGCAACTTGACGACGGACCCCCATCGCCGAGCCCGGCATGATCTGCTGGCTCACCCCACGGTTCCATCGGCGGAAGCACGAACGTCTCAGCTGCGGTCGGCTCGAATCTTGCATGCGCAGCGATCGTTTCGGGAAGCGGCTGCTGCGTTCCGTAACGCACAGTCGCTGCAACCAGACCTGCCGCTGGAAACCAAGGACGCTGTTGCGTACGCCGACTCGGTCTCTCGGACGGGCGCTCTCGCCGAGGCTGCCCAGCTTCGTAGCGAGGTGATTGCTCGATGCATCTCCGATGGAGAGTGGGACGGCGTCCTGGCGGGCGCCATCGTGGGTCTTCCCGAGGCCGAGCTCATCGATGGTGACCCGGAACGCTTCGCACAGCTGTCTTCTATCCCGGCAGAGCGTCTGGATGATGACAAACGATTCCAGCTGGCGATACATCTTTCCCGCCAGGCGTCGCTTCTCGGACGGGATGAAGTGGCGCAGGTGTGGGTCGGGCGGGCTCAAGAGTCGGCGATGACGGCCAGCCAAAAAGCGGCCGCGACGTTTGCGTGGCGCTTAGCAAACGATGTGCGCACGCCTGCCCGTCAACGGCTCGACCGGGTGCAACCGGCCCTGTCGCTTCCCGTCGCCGACGCCGATCGAGTCCCTCTGCTTCAGGTTGCTGCGCTCGACAGTTATCAGGTAGGCAACATCGACGAAGCGGTCGAGCTCAATCGTCAGTTTGCCGAGGCTGCTAACGCCAGTTCGAACCCTCTGCGAATTTGGCATTCGCGGCTGTTCTCAGCGATGTATCTGTTCGAGGTTGGGGCCTGGGATCAGGCTCGAGCTGAAGCGGATCGAGCGCTTGAGGACGGTCTTCGGTTCGGCGTGACGATCGCCGGGCCCACCCGGATGGCCCAGGAATTCTGGCTGTATCTCCTGAAGGGCGAGCAGGGAAGCTTGGCGCCGCTGTTTGAGATGACACCGCCAGACGACGCGTCGACCCTGCTGTTCCAGTCGGCCTACAGCAGGTCGCTCTTCGCGGTAGGCGAGACCCAACGAGCGATCAACAAAGCCCTGTCGGTGGTGAAGCGATTCTTGGCTGCTCCGCAGGCGCATGGCTTGGCGGCCACGGCGTTGCTTGCGCCGGTGCTGGAGGCCTCGGGCGACACCGAGACCGTAGATGCGGTTCGAGAATTACTCCGCCCACACGCGGATTCGGCGTTGCTCGTAGGGGCCGGCGTTGTGAACCTAGGCCCGGTTGATCGGTACCTGAGCCGACTTGACGGCGAACCCACCGCCGACGATTGCCGAAGATTTGTGGCCCAGTCGGATCGGCTGAACATGCCGGTTTGGCGGGTGCACTCTCGCCTCGAGTTGAGAAGGGTGCTGAGCGACGCGGGGGTTGTGGATGAGGTGCTGAACGACGAGATCACTCGGATTAGCACAGGAACGTCGTTTGAGGAACTTCTGTAGCAGTCCCGCGCCGAGGCCGAAAATGTATTGAGCGGATATAGAGGCCCCGCCGCCGGCACCTCTACATCCGCTCAAGCCGCCGCCAAGCGGCGAGACCTAACAAGCCTCGTTCGAGCGAGCCGCGAAGCACGCCCTCTGGAGACAATGTTACCAATGGTTGCAACCGGCGTGTAACCAAAAATCCTCATGGTTGTCCAACCAGATGGGATCGATGGGGGAAAACAGCGTTGTACTGCGATTTCGTGTGGGAACGTTGGTGGAAACTAGTAGCCGAGGTGGCGACTCACGAGATTCTCGGGGTTCAGTCCGGTCTCGAACGCATTCAGATTCTCGGTAAAGGAGCGCGCCAGGCGCACCAGGTAGTCCCGTGATAGCCCTGCGATGTGCGGCGTCACCATCAAGCCTTCGACGTCCCATGCGGGGTGATGGGAAGGCAGCGGCTCGGTTCGGAAGACGTCGAGGTTCGCACCTCGTAGCTGTCCACTTTCGAGCGCGGCGATAACCGCGTCGAGGTACACGACTCCGCCCCGCGAAACGTCGATCAGAAGCCCGCCCCGACGCATTGAATTGAGCTCGGAGGGTCCTATGAGACCACGTGTTTGTTCGGTGAGGGGGACACAGACCACCACGACGTCGGCGTCGGTGAGCGCGTAGCGTCTCTCACCCGAGGACACGACCTGTTCGATCCCGTCGACCGGTCGGCCGCTGCGGCTTACGCCAGTGACTCGCATTCCCAGGGCCCGTGCCCGACGAGCGACACTGCGGCCAACGGCGCCGAGGCCAACAACGCACATGGTCTGGTCGAACAAGGGCTTGGGAAAGGTCTCGCGCCACTGGTGCTGTTCCTGCTGGCGGACCAGTTGAGGGACGTTGTAGGCCATCGCGAGCGCCATGGCCATTACGAACTCGGGCATGTGTGGCTCGTGAGATCCGCGAGAGTTGCTGATCACGACGTGTTCTGCGAGATCGGGTGCGGGCAGCAGGGTGTCGACGCCCGAGCCTGCGATGTGGATCATGCGGAGGTTCTCCGCTCGAGCCCATCGGTTCTTTGGTGCCCGGCCCGTGAGCAAAAGCTCCATCGACGGAAGGGCCTTGGTAAAGGCTCGGGAGTCCTCCAATTGCACGAGTCGGCGGCCGGGAAGCGTGCGAGCCAGCTCGTCGGCCATCTGTTGATTGTGACCGGGCAAATAGATGTGAACGGGGCTACTCATGAATGTCTAAGGCTAGTTCATGCAGCTTGGAATAGCCCGGGCTCCACCTCGGCGGCCTCCCCCCGGGCGACCATTCGGTCAACGTGCAGCGAAGCCGTGCGATGTTCGACCGAGTCGGCGAAGGGGATCTGGACCGACGGTCGGTAAACGAACCGATGCCGGACCATTTCATCCAAGGTGTGCGGTTCGGCCAGAAACGCAAGCATCTCGTCGTGGCGACGCTGGATCACCGAGGTGAAAGCATCGATGCGCTCAACGAAGTCTTGCCGACCCTCGATGATCCCCTTGTGGTGGTAGGTCACATAGTGGTGCGCATCCTCATCGCGGATCTGATGCAGGCTTGCCTCGAATTGATCGAGGTCGCTCCACGTGTCGCCGTAGTACGGGCCAAAGCCGGTGAGGTCGATGTCGGAACAGAAGAATGTGCCATCGGAGATGCGGAAGCCGCTGTGACCCCGGGTGTGCCCCGGCAGATGAACCGCCTCAACGGTGACGCCACCGAGATCGAACACATGGCCATCGTCAAAACCGATTGCGTCGGGTCGCCCGACGTAGGAGAACTCTTCCACAACCGAGGGCTCGAACTCGGCCCACACGGCGTCGGGCAAGCCGTAGACATCCCGTAGCCCATCGAGGCTTTGCACCGCGAGCAGGTCATGGTGATGCACGTGTACTCGGGCGGTGTCGAACAACCCGTTCCCGGCCATGTGGTCCTCGTGGCCATGAGAGGTGAGCACCGCGTCGATGGCAACGGGCGCACCACCGCGCTCCACAACGGTGATCGAAGGATCGATAATCACTGATTCTCCGGAACCGGAGATGACCACACTGTTGCCCGACGGGTACGCGCCGTTCTTGTCTCCGACGAGCACGGTCACCTGGTCGGACAGCTTGCGTTCTACGTCGGACCAGTCGACTATCTCAGCACCCATGAACCCGATGGTACAAGCCACCTTGTAGTGCAGCGAAAGGGCCCCGCGCCGATGGACGGATACGCTCACATCCTGTGATCTGGCACTCCGACACTCAGACCCTGCGTCGGCCGTTCCTCGTGCTAGCGCTCAGCGGGATGTTCGATGCGGGCAAGGCTGCCACCAACGCAGCAACGTGGATTCGAGATCACTCCGACTCGGGGTTGGTGGCAGAGCTCGATCCGGAGGAGCTCTACAACTTTTCTGAAGCTCGTCCCATTGCGGCCTTCGACGACGAAGGTAAGCGGGTGATCAAGTGGCCAACCGTCAAGTTCTATGGCTGCACTACCAACGGGGCGAGAGACGTCCTCGTCGCCGTCGGCACAGAACCGCAGTTTCGTTGGAAATGGTTCGCCGGTGCCGTTCACTCCATGGCGGTCGAAACGAACTGCGCCATGGTGGTCACGATGGGTTCGACCTTGGCCATGACCCCGCATACGCGGCCGGCTCGGGTGGTAGCTAGTGCGGGCGACCCCGTGCTCGCCGCCAGGATGCAGCTGCAAGCGCCAAGCTATGAGGGCCCGACCGGCGTGATGGGCGTGGTCAACCAGCGGCTGGAAGCTGAAGCCTTTCCCGTGCTGTCTCTGCGGGCGGAGGTGCCGCACTATGTTCCGGGATCGCCGAGCCCAAAGTCCACCCAGGCCATGCTGCGACGGCTTCAAAATCTCAGCAGTGTCCCCACGGCGTATGAACAGCTCGATGGGTTTGTAAACGAGTGGGTTCAGCAGGTTGATGCGGCCGTCCAAGCCGACGAAGAAAGTCGGGTCTACCTGGCCCAACTCGAAGCTCGGGTCGACCGCGACGAGGATCGCCTTCCCAGTGGTGACGACGTGGCCGGTGAGTTGGAGGCCTACCTTCGTGAGCTGGGATCGAGCGAGACCGACGAGTAGACGACGCATTAGGGACTATTACGTGCGGATTGCGGTGGTTGGGGTTGGAGTCGCTCCGTCGTGGGACCTAAGTTGGAGTCCTATGACCATCTCCTCAACTCTGCTCAACGCTCTGGACCGGGTGTTCCCCGCCCCGATCGTGTCTGCCCACTGCGATGGACCCTGTGGTGTCTATGACCCCGCCAGCGCCCGAATCGCAGGCGAGTCCGTCCTGGCGATGACCAAGAAGCTCGTCGACTTGGGTGACGGCCACGATCTGGCCACCGAGAACACTCGCTCACGTTTCATCGCCATCAAGGAGCAACAGGCTGAACTCGTAAAGCACGAGCTCAACATTCTGTGGCACGACTA
Source organism: uncultured Acidimicrobiales bacterium (assembly GCA_938029215.1). GTDB lineage: Bacteria > Actinomycetota > Acidimicrobiia > Acidimicrobiales > SZUA-35 > JABDIY01. The sequence continues at coordinate 48,817 of CALHFG010000006.1, forward strand.
TTTCAAGCCTCCGCACCTCGAGGCATATCCCGAGCTGCACACCACGTTCTGGAACGCCGCCAAGCAGGCATCGGCTTGCAAGACCTCGGTCGACGTCGATGCAGCCACCGAGCTCATGAGCCAGATCGAAGCCATCCACAACATGTTCTGGGCAACCAAGAACAAAGACGTGGCATGGGTGCCGGCTAGCTACTAGCCGACTCGCCCCTCCGTGGGGTGAACCACATGCACAAGCAGTCGCTCATTCGCGTCGGCGCCGAACTTTGGGCTTGGGTCCGAGGTCGGCGTCGGCGCGTTTTAGTTGGTGGGAATTCGATGCTTCCCGTCCTGGAACCGGGTTGGTTCGTGCTATTTCACCCTGGGGCCACCCCATCGATCGGCGATGTAGTTGTGGCGGTGCATCCTGAACAACCTGACCTCTTGATCGTCAAACGCCTGGCTGAGAACGGACTCGTCAGTGACAACCAAGATGAGGGCGTTGACTTCGAAAACCCGATCACGGTCCTGGGACCGGTCACCCTGGTTCTCGATGAACCAAGACGCAGCCTCAGCCCACGCTGATTCTGAGGGGGTCGCCGCCCGCGCTCAGTGGCTCGTAGTTCTCACTGACTTCAATGAAGATGCATTCACCGGGACACTCGGCGGCCGCCGCGATCACGCCCGCCTCGGACGCAGACGGGACAAAGGCCAGTTCGTGGGAGCCGCCAGGATCGTTAAAGACCTTGGGCCCTTCGAGGCAATACGCGATGCCATCTTCCAAGATCGTAAAGACCTCGGGTGCGTGATCGGTGCAGATCCCGTCGCCGGTGCAGAGGTCTTGATCGATCCAAACGGAGATGCGGGGATGCTCGTCCATCGGGACCAGAGGGTATCGCATTTCACCACGTGAGGGCGGGTCCGGCACCAGCGGGATCGTCGTCGAACAAGTCCGGAGGGCCGCTGGGGCAACACATCTATGCTGGCGGCGTGACCAGCGTGTACGGGAAGCTCTTTCGAATCAGTACTTTCGGTGAGTCCCACGGCCCCGCGGTCGGGGTGATCCTGGACGGTTGCCCCGCCGGTGTGCCGGTCGATCCCGCGCACATCCAGCAGGATTTGGACCGTCGCCGTCCCGGGCAAAGTCGGTTGGTGACCCAACGAAAAGAGGGCGACGAGGTAGAGATCTTGTCGGGGGTCTTCGAAGGACATTCCACCGGAACGCCGATCGCCATGATGGTTCGGAACGCCGATCAGCGGCCTGGTGCCTACGACCACCTGAAGGATGTGTTTCGCCCGAGTCACGCTGACTACAGCTACCTAGCCAAGTACGGTCGCCGCGACCACCGCGGTGGCGGTCGCAGTTCGGCGCGAGAGACCATCGGCCGCGTAGCTGCGGCGGCGATCGCAAGGCGCTGGTTGGCAGATATCCACGGAGTCACCGTGCTGGGTTGGGTGGAACAAGTTCATCAGATCGATGCGTCGGTCGACCGCGACACCGTGACGCTCGACCAGGTGGAATCCTCGCCCACACGCTGTCCCGACCCCGCTGCCGCCGAGCAAATGACCGAAGCGATCGAAGCCGCTCGCAAACGAGGTGACTCGTTGGGCGGCACCGTGGGCTTCGTGGCGCGCGGCGTACCCGCCGGGTGGGGTGAACCGGTCTTCGATCGGTTGGAGGCTGACCTTGGCAAAGGCATCCTCTCGCTCCCCGCATGCAAGGGTTTCGATATCGGCAGCGGGTTCGCGGGAACCCGGATGACCGGACTGGAACATAACGACGCCTACCTCCCAGGAGAGGACGGACCGCAACTGGCCTCCAACCTCTCGGGCGGAGTGCAAGGCGGCATCAGCATCGGGGCGCCCATTTACGGTAAGGCGGCCTTCAAGCCGACGGCCACCATCTCGTCGGAACAGACCACGGTGACCACGGAGCTGGAGGCGACTACCTTGGCAGCCAAGGGTCGGCATGACCCGTGCGTGCTGCCCCGTGCGGTCCCCATGGTGGAGGCGATGGTGCTCCTTACGCTGGCCGATCACGCACTACGACAGGCCTCGTACTCCTAGATCGACTGTCCCTTATGCCAGATGTCACTCGGCAGGCTAGATTCTGAGCCATGGCCTCACGTGATGACCGAAAGATCCTGCTCTCCGAGTCGGAGATGCCGACCCAGTGGTACAACATCGTGCCCGATTTGCCGGCCCCACCTCCGCCGGCACTTCATCCTGGGACGCTCGAGCCCGCTGGCCCGGCCGACTTCGAGCCGCTCTTTCCCATGGCTCTCATCATGCAAGAGGTTTCGATGGATCAGTACATCGATATCCCTGGCGAGGTCCTCGATGTGTACCGGATGTGGCGTCCCTCGCCTCTGTATCGAGCTCGTGGTCTCGAAAAGGCGCTCGATACTCCGGCTCGCATCTACTACAAGTACGAAGGGGTGAGCCCCGCCGGGTCGCACAAGCCGAACACGGCGGTACCGCAGGCCTACTACAACAAGGCCGAAGGCATCACCAAGCTCACCACCGAGACAGGTGCCGGTCAGTGGGGCACCGCCCTGGCGTTCGCATGCGCAATTTTCGACATGACCTGTGAGGTGTGGCAGGTCCGCAGCAGCTATGACCAGAAGCCGTATCGAAAGGCCATGATCGAGACCTTTGGAGGGGTTATCCATCCCAGCCCGAGCGATCTCACCGAGGCGGGCCGGGCCATTCTCCAAGCGAACCCGGCATCACCTGGTTCGCTCGGCATCGCGATCAGCGAGGCGGTGGAAATGGCCGCTCCCAACCCCGATGTCAAATATGCACTCGGTTCGGTACTGAACCATGTGTTGATGCACCAAACGATCATTGGAGAAGAGGCTCTCCTCCAACTTGCGATGGTGGAAGAGACCCCCGACGTCCTGGTGGGTTGTACCGGAGGCGGATCGAACTTTGGAGGGCTCGCGTTCCCCTTCATGCGGGAAAAGATGGCGGGCAAGATGGATCCCCGCGTCATCGCGGTGGAACCGGCCGCCTGCCCCAGTCTGACCAAGGGCGTGTATGCCTACGACTTTGGCGACACGGCCGGCATGACACCACTGATGAAGATGCACACGCTGGGTCACGACTTTGTGCCCGATCCCATCCACGCTGGCGGCCTTCGCTACCACGGCATGGCACCGCTGATCAGCCACATTTACGAGCTGGGGATGATGGACGCTATTTCGATCAATCAAACCGAGTGCTTTGAGGCTGGCGTTCAGTTCGCCCGCACCGAAGGCATCGTGCCTGCACCCGAACCGACTCACGCGTTGGCAGGAACGATCCGTCAGGCGCTGGAGGCCAAGGAGTCTGGCGAGGAGCGGGTCATTCTCACTGCCCTCTGTGGACATGGGCATCTGGACATGGCGGCCTACGATCGCTACTTCTCGGGCGACATGGTGGACTATGACTTCCCTGAGGAGAAAGTCCAGGACGCCATGAATCGCATTCCATCCGTGTAGACAGACAGCATGAATTCCAGTGGCGAGATCCTCGAGATCACCGATGAAGAAGAAGACCGCGATCGGGGGACCATTTTTGGATGGCTCTACCTAGGTGTCATCCTGGCGGTTTTCATCGCTATCGCCCTATGGGCTCGTGGCGTCGGTGATGCGGGTACTGCCACGGTTTTGCTAGGCGACCCTCCGCCGACCACCGCTCCGGCACCGGTCGCTCTGGATCCGGCTGTCATCAATGTGTCGATCGACCGAAAGATGGCCACCCTCACCGGGTCGGTGCCCGATGAGGGAGCGCGCAGTCAACTGGTGCGAATCGCCGAGGATCGTTTTGGAAACGGCAATGTGATCGATGAACTCGTCATCGATGACGGAGTCGACCTCGCTGCAGGAACCATCAACATTTCCGGCATCGCCGACGAGGACGACCCGGCCCCCGAGGAACTACAGCTCAATGCCGCAGCCGATCTCGGTTTGGCCGCAGGCGCGTTCGACATCGATTTCGTGGCGCCGCAGTTCGATCCGGCAGTTGTAGACCTTGCGATAGGCGACCTGCCGATCGTGCTCACCGGTCGTGTTCCTAGCGAGTCCGATCGCGACCGCCTCCTGCAGTCTGCCGAGGCCGTCTATGGCGAAGGCAATGTTGACATCTCGGGAATGGTTGTGGAGCCCAGCGATATCGAAGGAGCCCAGTTCACCATTTCTGGCATCACGAAGCCTGGCGATACCAGGGCGGGTGACCTGGGCGCAATCCTCGCGGCCGACTTCAGCTCCGCGGTGATTTCCGATGCCAGCGAAATCGATACCGGAGACGAGGCCCTGCTCGAATTTGAACAGGCTCTCGAAGAGGCGTTGGTCGAGAACCCGATTCTGTTCGATACCGGCACGAGCACCATCTCACCAGAGGGGCTGGAGAATCTGCTGGTGATTGCGGAAGCGATTGAAGCCTTGCCCGGTCGAGGCGTGGAGATCATCGGTCACACCGACGACACCGGTGGCGACACAGTAAATCAGCTGTTGTCGGAGAACCGAGCGATTGCGGTGAAGGAAGCGCTGGTCGAGCTAGGCATCGACGAGACCCGTCTCACCACGACCGGCCTTGGATCTTCCGATCCTGCGGTTCCCAATTCCAACGCGGCGAACAGGGCTCGCAACCGGCGCATCCAGTTCGTGTTCGAACGGAGCTAGATCTGACGCAGACCCTCGTCGGCTCGAGTGGGCCGGCGAGGGGGAGCGGCGGCGAATGTCACGTCCTCGGACGCGGGATGGCTGTTGACGCTGGTCATGATGAGATCGGCGACAACGGCCAACGTACCGGCGTCGGTTTCGTCTAAGCCGCGGAAGTCGTCGATGAGGCGTTGGGCACGCTCGATCGAGGTGTTCAGCAGGTAGGCGACCGTGGTTGCTAGCTGTGTGTCGATGTATCCAGATGCGTGGATCGACATGTACATATAGTCGCACGTAGTGGCTGGGTCGTGAGCCTCGATTGTGAAACAGGCACAAATTGACTACATCCGTGTGGCAGCGCGCGAATCACTTTGGCGGCGAGGGCTGCAGCCGATAGAACCGGGTAGGAGGCTTTATGCCACACCCAGACCCCCGTTTCCCGCGGCGGCGCTCTCGCCGCTTTCTTTCTCCCGTCGTTGTCGCGTTTGCCCTGGTAGCCGCGTCATGCACCGGCGGGTCCTCATCCGGATCGACCACAACCGATCCCGATTCGCAGCAAGGTAACGAGACCACCACCGTTGAGGGCACACCACAACCCGAGACCGACCCTGTTGGAGAAGCTGAGCCGGGCATCGAACCGCTCATCGACCCGACGCCTCTGCCCGTGGATGCAAACGTGAGGATCGGGACGCTTGAGAATGGGCTCACGTACTACCTGAGAAGGAACGACGCCCCGGGCGGAAAGCTGTCGGTCCGTCTGGCTGTCAATGCCGGATCCTTGCAACAGGCTGAAGCAACCGACAACATTGCGCACTTTGCCGAGCACATGCTGTTCAACGGGACCACCAAGTATCCCGGCAACAGCCTAGATGCCGAGCTACGAGCTCTGGGTTCCCAGATTGGGCCCGACCTCAACGCCTACACCAGCTTCGATGAGACCGTGTACCAACTAGAGGTTCCGCTCGTTGGTTCCAATGCGGCCACGGCCTTCACGGTGCTCCGAGAGTGGGCGGGCAACGCACTGATGGACCCCAGCGAGGTGATCAACGAGCGTGGTGTGGTTCGTGAAGAATTCCGGCTCTCCCGCCAGGTTGCTGCCGCGGCGGTGAGCCGCCGAATCGAAGAGGCGTACCTCGACGGAACTCCGTATGAAGATCGCGCTCCCATCGGAACCGAGGAGCAGATCGTTTCCACAACCGACGCGGATACTCGGGCGTTCTATGACCGCTGGTATCGACCGGACAACATGGCGGTTGTCGCGGTGGGTGACTTGCCGCTCGACGAACTGGAAGCGTTCGTCACGGGGCAGTTCAGCGACCTTGAGGCCCGAGGCGACGAACATCCGCCTCGTGAGGAACCCGAGGTTGATATTGCGACCCCGCAGGTTGTCGACGTGGTGGCTGACCCAGGTCTCGACGGCACGTTTATTTCACTCGATTACCGGACGCCCTCTCGGAACTCGGGAACCTTTGGTGGAGAAAAGCTCGACCAGTGGGACTCGCTTATCGGTTCGATGTTGACCGCCCGGATCGAAGAATCGATCACCTCGGGAACCAGCAGCCTGGTTCGTGGTGGCGGAGGACCGTTTTCGGTGTCCCGTCAGATGTCGTTCCTGGGCTTCAACTTTGATGGACCCGATCTCGCCGCCGGAACCGGAGAGTTCCTGACGCTCGTCAAGACGATCGCTCGCGATGGTTTCACCCAACGTGAGTTGGACCGCGTGAAGGAGCAGGCCGAGGCCGGTCTCGACCAAGAGCTCGCACAGATCGGCACCCGCCAAGACAATTCCTGGGCCAACCTGTATGCCGACCACTTCCTATCCGGAGCCGACGCGTCCGATCCGAACGACCGCCGAGAGCGAATGCTGGGTGTGCTCGACGACACCGGCCCTGAAGAGATCAATGGTTACTTCCGGTGGCTCATGGAAACATCGGCGCCGATCATCGTCGTTGTCGGGCCGGACGCAGCAGCGTTGCCTTCGGTCGAGGAACTGACCGCTGTGGTTGAAGGTGCGGGGGCAATCGATTCTACGGGTGACGATTTTGAACCGATCGACAAACTGATGGACCGTCCGGATCGGGTCGATATTGCGGCCGAACGAACTCTGGAAGAGGCCGGCGGACAGGAATGGACATTCGAAAACGGCGCGCGTGTCATCTTCTCCGAGTCGCAGATTTCAGAAGGCGTCGTGAGTCTGTTCGGCCTGTCTCGAGGCGGCTGGTCCAAGCTGCCACCCCAAGAGCAGCCGCTCCTGGGCGTGGCGACGTCGATGGTGAACCTCAGCGGTGTGGCCGACCTTCAGAAGGTGGCGATGGATCGCTATCTTGCCGACAAGGTGGCTGGAGTTACGCCGTTTACCTACGAGACCGGCGAAGGTTTCCAGGGCTCGGCCTCTCCTGAAGATCTCGAAATCGCCTTTCAGCTGATCCACCTGTTCCTTACCGAGGCCCGAATCGATGAGTCGGCATTCAATCGCGTTGTGGTGCAGGAAGCGGAGAGTTTGCGATCGGTACAGAACAGCCCTCAAGCCGCGTCCAATGAGGCCTTAGCGTTGGCGATCAATGACGGCGAGCAGGACCGTAACCCGATTCTCGACCGAGCCACATTGGACTCATTGACTCCCGAAAAGGCTCTCGATCTGTACAACAGCCGATTGAACGGGGTCGACGACCTCGTGCTCGTCGTTGTGGGTGACATCGACGAGGGTGACGTAGAGGACCTTGCGCGGCGCTACATCGGCACGGTTCGGGGCAAAGCCTCCGATTCGTGGGTTGACCTTCTGGAGGACCGTGCGCCTGGTGTGGTGACTGAAGAACGGATCGCTGGACCTGCCGGCGGCGCAGGAATTCTCACGATGCTGTTCAGCACACCAACCGAGTTCAGCGACGCCGACCGGGTGCATGCCGAAGTACTGCAAGCTCTGCTTCAGGAGCGGTTGTTCACTCGGATCCGTGAGGATCTTGGCGCGAGCTACAACGGCGGCTCGGCCAGTGTCTCGTTTATCGATGAGCCCGACAACGAGAGCCAGCTGTTCATCTCGGTAGCCGGAGATCCGGAACGTCTCGATGAGATTCGGTCCACGCTCCTGGCCGAACTCACCGACCTCGACGTAAACGGGCCGAGCGACGCAGAGTTCTCACGAGCGGTGGCGGTCATCGAGGACAACTACAACTTCATCTCCAACGGAGAGATCATCGATGCGTTGCTGGAGGAGTCGCTGGACGGTAGCCCGGTGTTGACCAAACAGGCAGGAGCGAGGATCGTTGCTGAGACGGGTCGCTCCGATATTGCCGTGTTGGCCGCAGAGGTCATCGACACCGACAGCTGGATCGAAGTGTTCGTTCGACCCGACGAGTAGATAGCCGCCGGCTTCGACGGTAGAACGTGGGGGACGGCCCCGCATGGGACCGCTGGCCTTCGTTGCAGGCGAATCGGATCGGAGCGGCGCTTGAGGGATCTGGCAATCGAGATCGACCCAGCCTTCGGGCGTCAAGACGGGCTGGAACGAGCGCTGCGCGACGCCATTGGTTCGGGTCGGCTGGCAGCCGGTTCGACCATGCCCTCGACCCGCGCGCTCGCCTCGGACCTTGGGCTGTCGAGGGCGACGGTGGTCGCTGCGTACCAGCAGCTTCAGACCGAGGGGTATTTGCGAGCCCAGCAGGGCTCGGGGACGGTGGTGGCCCGCCTCACAACTCCGTCGACCGAAGCTCGTGACGTTGGCCCCGCTTTTCCGTCGTACCCGTCCGATTTTCGGCCGGGCGAACCGGACGCAAGCACCTTTCCAAGGCAACGCTGGCACCGCTCGGCGGGCCGGGTGCTCGCAGAAGCTACCGACGATCTGTTGGGCTACCCGGACCCTCGCGGCTTGTTTCCGTTGCGGTCGGCGCTGTCGGAGTATCTTGCCCGGGCGCGTGGTGTCGTCGCCTCTGCCGACTCGGTCAACATCAATAGCGGCTTTGGACCTGGCCTGGGATTGTTAGGCGACCTGTTCTTGAGCCGGGGGATCGGACACGTGGGAATTGAAGACCCGACGATGCCGTTCACCCATGGGTATCTCTCGTCGTCTGGAGTGAAGACCGTGCCGATCCCGGTCGATGACGAAGGTATCGATGTAGCCCAGGTCGCGGCATGTGGGGTAGGCGCGGTCGTTGTAACCCCAGCGCACCAATACCCGCTTGGTTGCGCCATGTCTGGGGATCGCCGGGAGGCGCTCATCGAATGGGCCCGAAGCACCGGCGGATGGATCGTCGAGGACGACTATGACGGTGAGTTTTGTTATGACCGCCGACCGTCGGGTGCGCTTCAAGCAGCAGCGCCAGATCGGGTGATCTACGCCGGGACCGCCAGCAAGTCGCTCATTCCAGGGCTTCGTTTGAGCTGGCTCGTTGTGCCGTCAGAACTGCGCTCAGACTTCGAACGCATTAAGTATCGACGCGGCGCCATGACCTCCGCGTTTGAGCAGCTGACCTTGGCGGACTTCATCGGGCAGGGCGAACTCGATCGGCATCTTCGCACGGCGCGTCCGATGTATCGCAAACGCAAACAAGCCATGGTCGACTCCCTCGTGCACCTGCTCCCGGACCTTCGATCATTCACAGACTTCGCAGGTCTACATCTGACGGTGGGGCTGCCCGCCGGTGTCGACGTGCCGGCACTTGTCCGGGACGCGCACAACGCCGGAATCGGACTGATGTCGCTGGATTCGCATTGCCTGCGGGTCGACCCTGATCCCGGGCTGATCCTCGGATTCAGTCGCCCCGCGAGCCACCAATACGACTGGGCCCTGGATCAGCTCTCCGGGTTCCTCGAGGCTCATTTGACTTGATCTTCTAGATGGTTTCTCCCGACTCGATCCGGAGTCCAGCGATGAGAAGCGAAAGCGCGATTGCGGGAAAGAGCGCAAGTCCGCCCAGGCTGGCCGCAAGGTCAACACCTTCCAAACCATCGGTGTTGAAGAGGTGGTACACGAAATGCGGTACGCCCCAGACCATCGACGCAAGCGCGGCGGTGGTGATGAGCTGCCGGCTCATGGTGACAAGAGCTGCAACCAGCAGGACGGCCAGCGCCAGATTCAGCGCACCAAAGTCGCGAATGAAATGTTCGTTGAACGGCCCGTCAACTGAAATCCAGGCTCGCCCGAAGCCGGGGAATCCGTCGTAGAAAGACCTCGGGGCAAACAGGGCCCAGAAGCCGTTCTGGGCCGATCCCAGTGCGAGGTACACGAGCACGATTCTTGTCCATAGTCGGGGGGTCATAGTCGAAATTGTAGATTTCGCGCTTTCCCCCGAATCGGTCCAGTTGGGAGCTAAAAGTCCAGACCAGTGCGGTTCGATTCGGTCTTTACAAAGTAAAGTCCGTGGAATATCCTGGCCCCATGGACACTTCGAACCAACATCTCCTGCGTACCGGTCTGGCGGCGAATGCTGCGTTCTCTGCCTTCACCGGGTTGCTCTTGACCCTGGCCCCTGGGACCGTCAACGACTGGTTGGGGCTCGCGATCCCCGGATGGCTCCGTCTGCTTGGCGTTGCGCTGCTCGGACACGCCGTAATCCTTGCGATCGTCCTGCGCCTCGACCGGCCCGAACCCTTGGCAAAGCTGAACCTCGCCGCCATTGCTCCGTATCCTCTGCTCATGGTCGGACTCGTTGTCGCAGATGTGGTCAGCCCCACCGGCGGGCAGGCGCTCGTGCTGCTCGATGGCGCGGTCGTCGGGATGGTGACGGTCCTGCAGGCACTGGGTCTGCGCGGCGCTGGCTCGAACGAGCCGCAACTCGCATGACCGACACGCCGACCCTTTTGCTCGATGCGGTCACACGAGTGATCGCGGGGCATGGGCCATCCGGGGTGACCCTTCGGCGGGTTGGAGCAGAGGCCGGCCTCTCGCATACGGCGGCGGCCCACTACTACCGAGACAAGCCGGGTCTGTTCACCGCCTACATCACTCGGGCGTGGAGCCAGGTTGCCGATGGCGTTGAGGCCGCTGCGCAGATTGATGACCCTCGTGAGTCAATGCTGGCCGCCGCAGAGGCCTACGCCGCGTTCGCTCTTGAGCACACCGAGGCGTTCACCGTGATGAGTCGACTCGAGCTCGCCAACGTCGACACGCCGGATCTGTGGGCGGCCCGAGAGCGAGGCTTCTTCGGGGTCGCTGGAATCCTCGAGCGAGCCCGAGCTGATGGTTGGGCTGCTGATCGCGAGTTGCTCGACCTGATTGCTACGTGTTGGGGTCTGGTCCACGGTGTCGTCGATCTTTGGGTGGGCGGACCGCTCGCGGCGCCGTTTGACGGCCAGCAGCTCGTGCCAACCCTCCGACGCCTTCTCGACGATCTGCTCGACCGCCTCGCCTGAGGCGGGACGGACTAGCTCTACATCAACGGCGAGTGCTGAGTGGAGTTTGGGCCCCCGGCGATTGCGTCAGCCAGGGTCCTGATCTGCTCGGCATCCAGGTTGCTGATCGTGACCCGCACCGCTGGTTCGGAGTTGATTCGGTAGCGGTCAGCGGCCCTGATGGAGAATCCCGCGCTTCGCGCGGCGGCGACGGTGGCTTGTTCATCCTCGCACCGCACCCAGACGTTGATCCCCGAGCGGCCGGTCGCCTCGATCCCATGGTTGCGGAGTCTCTCGGCCAGCAGGCGGCGACGCGACCGGTAGGAAACCGCCGCCTGATTCACCAACTCGGATGCATCTGGATCGCCGAGGAGATGAGCTGCCGCCCTCTGCAGGATGTGGCTAACCCACCCCGGCCCATTGCTGACCGCAAGCGCCACTCGGTCGATGGTTGCCTGGTCGCCCGCGACGATCGAAATCCGCAGGTCTGGTCCCAAGGACTTGCCTAACGACCGGATGGTCGCATGGCGAGGTCCCGGGGCAGTGAGGGGGAGCCAATCGACACCGCTGACTGGTCCGGCATGATCGTCTTGGATGAGCAGCACATGGTCGTGCGGAGACAGGATCGCGGAGAGCTCATTTGCTCGGACAGCATCGTGGGCTGCCCCCGTCGGGTTCTGGGCTCGGGGGGTGACGATGAGGGCCTCGAGTCCCTGACGGAGGGCGTCTTGAAGCGCGTTGGGCGTAATCCCCCGTTCGTCGATGTCGAGTGGCACGAGCTCGAGGCCGGCCATTCGGACCAGCTGATGAACCGGAATGTGTCCCGGGTCCTCCACTCCTACACGATCGCCGGGCCGAAGATCGTTGGCGGCCAGGATCTTCTCGACGGCATCCATGGCGCCCGAGGTCACCATGATGTTGCTGGCGTCGATCGAGTCGGCTTCGAGCATCTGTCGGGCCGCGGTAGCGAAACTTGGATCGAGGAGAGCGTCGCCGTATGTTGCGGGCGGGTTGGCGGTGGCTGCGGCGAATGCGTCTCCCAGGGGAGGGAGAAGCGAGTGGTCGGGTGTGCCACGGGCTGCGTCGATAGTGCCCTCGGGCACGGGTGTCACCTGGCTAAGGGTTGGCCTCGCCAGGTGGGCGATGATCGTTCCCTGCCGTCCTCTGCCTACGACAACGCCTCGATTGCGAAGTTGTTTGTAGGCAGCGGCCACCGTGTTCGGCGACACCTCGAGTTCGGCAGCTAGCGCACGGACCGCTGGCAAGCGATCTCCGGGGGCCCGCTTCCCCGTGGACACGTCGTGTTCGACCATGTCTCGGATCTTTGTTGCCGACATCGTCATGGCGTAGAATTGTACCAGTAGATATTTTGTAATGTACTAGAACGTTAGGACAAGACATCATGGCAATCGACAGCGAAGCAACCGGCGGGCCATCTCCACGAACCACCGTGCGGCGGGGCAAAGAGCGCGCCGTCTATGGCAATTCGTCCATCCATCAGATTCTCGACGCAGGCGTGATCGCACACGTTGGCGTTGCAACTGATGACGGCCCGATTGTATTGCCGATGGCCTACGGCGTACGGGGGGAAGAGATTCTGATTCACGGAGCCGTGGGAAATGCCATGATGCGGGCCGGTCGATCCTTGGATGTCTGCCTCACCGTTACCATTGTCGACGGTTTGGTCGTGGCCAGAACCCCGTTCCACAACTCGATGAACTACCGGTGTGTTGTCGTCCGTGGCGTGGCAACCGCAATCGATGAGCCAGCCGCAAAGTCCGCTGCGCTGAAAGTGATCAACGACCATGTAGCGGCCATCTGGGACACGGCGCGACCGCCGTCAGACTCTGATTTCAAGAAAACACTGGTTCTGTCTGTCCCCCTCCACGAGGCATCGGCCAAGGTTCGAGGCGAAGGTCCAATCGACGAGGACATCGACATGGA
>CALHFG010000007.1 GCA_938029215.1 uncultured Acidimicrobiales bacterium
TTGCGGAGGAAGTCGGTGCCGTCGTCCAGCGTCGGGTCAGCACTGAGGCCATCGCCTCGGGCGTGATCGATCACTGCGGTGTTGCCGTCGATGGTCACGTCGTAGTCAGCGAGCGGGCCTCGGAAGAGGACCACGTCAGTCCCACCCGTTCCCATATCGATCGAACGAACGATCGAGAACAGTCCCGGATGGAAGTTGAGGTCGCTGACCAGTTGATTGTGAACCTCGGTAAGGCTGTCGACGAGACCAGCAGGACCGGCATCGATCTGCACCTTCAGGTAGGCGTCGCCGTCGATGACGTCGTCACCACCCTTGCCGCTGATGATGTCGCTGCCGCCTCCGCCGAGGAGGATGTTGCCGCCGTTAAAGGAGGTTGTTCCGTCCGGCAGAACTGCGGAGAGCCCGCCGATCTGAGCGATTCCAGCAGCGTCCAACTCGTGGCCGAGGAGCTCAGCCGCAGTGTCGTCGGTGCCGTCGATCCGATCGTCGAGATCCCAGCCGGAGGCTGCTTCGACGAAGCCAAAGCGATCCTCAAGTCCGGGACCCGGGACACCAAAGGCATCTCGAGAGAGATCGGTCAGTGCCGGGGTTGGCTCGTTGTAGGTCGATGCCCAGTCGAAGCCGAACTGGCCCTGGACTCGTTCTTCACCGGAGGACAGAACGAAGATGTCATTGCCACCCTCGCCGAAGTAGCGATTGTCGCCACCGCCGCCGATCAGAACATCGTCACCAGGTTCGTTGACATCGACGCCGGTGATGAGGGGAAGCCCTGAGTCACCTTCGAGGTTGTCTGAACCTGCTGCACCTTCGAGCCAGTCGTCGCCGTCTCCGCCATGAGCCTCGTCGGCGTCGTCGCCGCCGAGAACGAAGTCGTTGCCGGGTCCGGCGAGAACTTCCTTGGCATCGGTCGAACCGGTGATGAAGTCATTGCCACGACCGCCCTGAAGGAGGTCGAGTCCGTTTCCAGCATCGATGACGTCATGACCGTCGCCGCCCTTGATGTCCTCGTCGCCGAGAGCATCGAGCAGCTTATCGTTGCCGATTCCGCCGATGAGCTGATCGCCACCGTCGCTACCGATCAGACGGTCATCGCCTTCGTTGCCTCGCAACGTGTCGTCGCCGAGGCCGGCGATGGCAAAGTCGTTGCCCGTGGAACCCTGGAAGTTGGTGTGCTCGCCGCCGCTGTACACGATGGCACCATCGATGTCGCGGGTGAGGAGCAGGGTCTCGTCGTAGTCCGGAGTGTTCGGATCATCAACGATGCCATTCGGGTTGGTCTGGGCTTGAAGGTCGAAGGTGAACGCCGGGTAAGAGAACACATCGGCGGGCAGGTTGGCTGCTCCGGTGTTTCGCTCGATCATCTCGGAGAAGCTGTTGCCTTCAAGCTGGGTCAGAAGGTTCATGCCATCGGTCCGAAGCAGGTAGTAGAACCTGTCGCCGGCCTGAAGCTCTTCCATCTGAACCTGGAAGACGTGGTCCATCGTGCTGCCGAGCATGCCTCCAGCAATCTGGTTGGCCTCGGCGAGACCGCCGACCCAAAGGTCAACGTCGTTGATTCCGGTTTCCTGCGTGGCCCAGGTTCCGCTGCCCGACATGAAGTCGAACGCATCTTGGAACGTGACCGCTGCGGTTGGAGCAGCATCGCCGTTGGCAACATCGATGATCAACGTCGCCGCAGCCCGAAGATCATCGAGAGCGGTCGGGCTGTTCAGGTCGACGGCTGCAATCGTCGGGTGCGTGCCGTAAGCGGCCACGAAGTTATTGAGCGACTCAATGTTTCGCAGATTGGCTCCATAGGCACTCCAGCTTGGATAGGGCTGGAGCGAGGCGTTGGTTGCAGACAGATCGGCACGGACACCGTTCAGTCGCTTGATCCCGTACTCACGGCCACGAGCGATGTTCAGCGCTGCGAGGTCGAGCGGGAGGCCCACCAAGTTGTTACGCAAGGTATCGAGCACAAACTCGTCGATCTGGCTTCCGGGTTCAGCAACCGCACCACGCATCAGAGCGGCGGCACCAGCGTTGGCATCCATCGTTGCGCCGTTCGCATCTTCGAACATACGTGGTGGGTTCAGGAACGCCTCCAGCAGAGTGAGCGAATTGGCCTGTGCGAACGGTGATACGTCAAAGCGCAGGATGTCCTCGCGAAGCTGGGAGTGGCCGTACCGGTAGACGGATTGGCTGAACTCAACGCTGATGGCAGCGTCGATGGTTGGGTCATATCCGGAGAAGACGTTGACATTCGGCTGGACCGAACGGGCGAACTCTTCAAACGCCAGGTGCTGGTACTCCATCGAGTTGACGAAGCGGGCTGCGTTGTGCAGACGCTCACCGTTCCACTCGGTTGCGCTCAGCATCCACTCGCCTTCGTCGCCAGCGGCAAGGAGCACGTCCTTGATGTGGTCGACGAGACGGTTGTGCTCGCTGTGGAACACGTGGTGTACCGCACTGAGGCCAATGTTCTCGTTGGCACGACCGTCACCGGCAACGAAGTGCTCATCGAGCATCTCGTTGTCGTAGGTGCCGGCGGGTTGTGCGGTCGGGTCGTTGATGATCGTGTCAGCGTCTGGGACGAGGCCAGCTTCGGGGACGGCATTGTGAGCAATGTCGCCGTTGAAGATTGCGCCGCTTGATACCGCGTTTGCCGGAACCACTACAGGAGTTGTGAGGTTTCCTTCGAGCAGCGTTCCATTGTCGAGAACGATCTGGGGGAGGCCGTTAGCTCCACGAACGAATCGTCCGTACTGATCGACTGCCATGAGTGGCACGTCGATGTGGGCGCTATCGGGCAGCTCGATACCGAGAATGTTTCGAGCTTGGTCCTTGAGCGACTTCCAGCTGGCGAGACCGTGGCCGGGATCGACATGGCCGTTGATCAGCTTGCCGGTTGCGACCGGTACGCCCGCCCCGTTGAGTTCGTACTCGCGGAGGAACATGTGAACCGACGGGTGGGACCCGTAGGTTTGCTGCTGGTCCACCCATGGAGTGGTCTTGTTCGTCGGCTCGGTTCCGTCGCCCTCAATACCGCGGGTGAGCACCATGAAGTTGGTGGGACCGGGGTTGTAGAGCGGGTCGCTCGGCCGAAGCGGCATGAAGACTGTTTCACCCTTCTTGGTGGTGAAGTCGAGGCCGTGGTCGAAGAACTGACCGAACAACACGAAAACGTCGTTGAACGGAGCCGAGAGGCCCTCGTCTGGAGCGACGTTTTCGATGACGTACGATCCATCGCTACCGATAACCGGGTTATCACCCGCTGCAGCCGTGGCGGCCGGGTTGGTCGGGTTCTGATCGACGATCAGGTTCGAGATCATGCGCGGCTCGTGGTCGATAACCGGGTTGGCAAAGTCGGCGTAGTCGGTCTGAGTCGGGCCTGCTGGTCCGGGACCGTCAGGGTCACCGAAGTCCGCTTGCCGATACTCAGGCGTCGTGAGCCGCTTGAACCCTTGGTCAGCTGCACCGTTGAATTCTTGGCCCGGCAGCAAGTTGTTGCATTCGCCGGTGATGGTGCGAATTCCCAAGGACTGCAAATGAGCGTTGGGGCCGGCTGGAATCTGATTCGGCCCGTTGCCGATCAGCGTTCCACACGGGTTCGAAGCGGTCGACGTGGCCGCGTGCGCTTCGGAAATCTTGATCTGTTCGAGAATAAATGCGAGGTCAGACGCGTTCAGATTGAATCCCTGACCTTCGGCTGCCGGGTTGATTCCCGGTGTTGTGAGCGCTTCCCACGGTCGCGTATCCGTCTGAGCGGTAACTGCGGCCGGGACTGCTGTGGAGCCCACCATGGCGACCGCAAGGCCCGCCACAAGGACTCTTAGTTTGGATTTCCCCCTGGGATTTCCATTCGTTGCGCGGCGAGGCCGCGACAAATTCCGCCTACTCATTTACGTTCCTCCAACTATGTCTTCGGTTCGCCCGGGCAGAAAATCCACCACCGAGAGCGACTAGAGTTCACGGTTTCACGCTTGTCGATGGGTAGTTTTGCCCACGCTAGTGATATGGCGGCCGTCACAGATTTATCACTAAAATCGAAGCTCATACCAAAATGGGCACCCACCGTCGAGGCCTCAGACCAGGGAAAAGACTCCGGTCAACCCTGTGTGCTGGGCTTTCGCGAAGCATCGACGGTCTCGAAACCCTCAGTTCAGCCTCGACACGGAGAAGAGTGCACCTTTTCCGAGGTCAGCGTACGATTTTGACCCGACGGGAAGAATTACCTAGACCATAACTGGGCCGATTGTGGGCTGGCTTCGTGGTTTTCACACTGTCGACTGACCAAACAAGCGAGCAAGCACGCCATAACTACTGAGCGTGAGCGTCCCCGCAAGATCGGCGACCGTGGAATTGGTAATGAATTCATCCAATGTGTGATCGACCGATACCGCTCCCAGACGAATATCGGTAGTGCGCTGAATCCGGTCGACAACGAAACGGAGATGATCGACCAAGTAAAGAGACCGGTTATGGGTTGCGGTGGCAGCTTCCATCGGCTGACCATCGCTGATCAGCACCAGATACTTTCGTTCGGCTCCAGACGACAGCAGTCTCTCCGCCGCCCACCGCACCGCCTCACCGTCGACCCCTTCCCGATAGTGATCGACTCGCATCATGGCCGCCAGACTCTTGCGACTCTGCCGCCAGGTGCGCCCAAACGACTTGTACACGATGTGCAGCGTGTCAGCCACCCGACCCGGGTCCACGGGCGAGCCCGCTTCCTCCCACTGGCGCAGCGACGCTCCGCCGGCCCAGCTGTTCGTAGAGAAACCCAACACTTCGGTCTGGACGTCGAGGGCTTCAAGCGCACGCACGTAGGAATCACAGAGAACAGCCACGGCCTCGTAGTGCTGAACCTTCATCGAACCCGTGGTGTCGACAACAAAGGTGACCGCTGCATTCGTCGCCGGCCGCTGCACGGGCAACGCATGCACGTAGGGATTGAGCGGGTCCGCCACGATCTGAGCTAGCCGAGACCGATCGATGCGACCATGGTCTTGTCCACCGATGAGCCCTCCGTCGACCGGCTGATGAAAAAGCGGCCCCAGTCGCTGGGCGAGACGAGAGATACTCACCGCCTGCTGCGAAATTGCAGCATCAAGATCATTCCGGAGACCCCGCAGCGCGAACTCGCGGTACAGCTCGTCGCCGCTGACCTGAACATCATTGGCCCTCGTGTACACGCGGTAGTCGCTGACCGGTTCAACCAGATGGGCTGGAGACGCCACGAACTCGATCTCCTCCTCGAGAGTTTCCCAGCCGATCGGGATCAGCATTCGATTGCGCTTGATGGCCGCCTCGACCTGCTTGCCGCCCAGCGTCGCATCATCGAGCATCTCGCCGATCAGACGGGCCATTTCGAGGGCTGGCACGGCAAAGGCGCGTTGATCGTGCACGTGCAATGGCATCTCACGAAATGCATGGCCAACCAGCTTTCCCAGGTTGGCCCGAGTTCCCTCTATCAGGTCGTCTACGTTCTCCTTGGCGAACTGCCGCAGCAGCCGCGCCCTCAGCATGTGGGTCACGGTAAAGACCAATAACCCGGTCCCGGTCTCACCGATACCATTGCCGAGCGCATGGTCACTCCAGCGATCGAAGGCGATCTTGATGTTGCCCCTCAACCCAATCAGCGACGGATCAGCACGAGCTTCGCAGCGAAACTGCTCACAGATGTCAAAGATGATCCGCTCGACCGGAACGGTTGGACTCAGCTCCAGGTGGAGGTTGCGATCGCTATGCCGCAAGCGCAGCCCCAACGCATCGGCAACACCTCGCCGACGTTCGTCGTGATCGTCAAATTCGAGGGAGAGGTATGGCACCACAATGCCAACTGGTCGATAGTCAACTTCGAGCCGATGGCCCCGAATCTCCGCCTTGGGCTCCCCCGCTACCGCACGTAACGACGCGGCGGTAAGACGCTCTTCACTGCGCATCACGGGGTCAGACCCCGTAGACCCGCTGGTAGTACTCGTGAAGGATCGCCAGTTCGGCAGGGTCGCACTTGTTCTCAAAGCTCAACCGGAATGCCGTACGAGTGTCTCCGAACGTGATGAGATTCTCGGCCCAACTAATGATCGTACGTGGCGACATCACCGTGGAGAGGTCACCAGCGGCGAACCCGTCACGGATCAGTCCGGCAAGAGCGACCATCTGCTTCATCTCCGTCTCAGCGTTGGGGCGTTCAGCAAATCCTTCGACCTGCCCGATGACGACCCTCTCCTCAATATCTGGATCGAGGTAATCGAGACGGGCCACGATGTTCCATCGATCCACCTGAGCTTGGTTTAGCACCTGGGTACCGCGGTACATGCCGGTTCCATCACCGAGTCCAACCGTGTTCGCAGTTGCGAATATTCGGAACTTGGGATGAGGAGTGATGACCCGGTTCTCATCCAGCAGGGTGAACTTTCCGTTGCGTTCAAGTAGACGCTGGATGACGAACATGACATCGGGCCGGCCAGCGTCGTACTCGTCGAACAGCACCGCGACGGGCCGCTGGAGCGCCCACGGCAAGAGTCCTTCGACGAATTGGGTCGTGGTGTGGCCATCGTTAACCACGATGGCATCGCGCCCGACCAGGTCCATTCGGGTGAGGTGTCCATCAAGGTTGATCCGCAGCAGCGGCCAACCCAAGCGGGCTGCGACCTGCTCGACGTGCGTCGACTTACCCGTTCCATGCATGCCCTGAACGAGCACGCGTCGATTCAGTTCAAAGCCCGCCATGACAGCCTGCTCGACCTCGGGCACGAGGTGATAATTCGGATCCACCACGGGAATGTGCGCGGTCAACGCAACCAGCGCTTCCCCGTCGTACTCGCTTAGATCAAGTTGGTCGGTCATGTCTTGCCTTCTATTGAAACGGGGTCAGACCCCGTCCGATCGGAAGGGGTCTGACCCCATTGAGCAATCAGTCAGTCTGAAGGTCTAGACATAGTCCTTGTACTTGTCGAGGTGGCGGGTGGGCTTGGCCAGCGCGTCCTTGCGGAAGGGGTCGCCCAGCTCCTGGGTGCACATGATCTCGATGACCGTGGTCTTGCCCTCGTTCATCTGCGCATTGATGGCATCGGTCAGCGCGGCGCCGACGTTGTCGATCTTGTCGACCCGGACACCCTCGGCACCCATGGCGATTGCGATCTCGGCATAGTTTTCGCCGCCGTCCAGTTCGCCCGCCACGAAACGGCGACCGTAGAAGTCGACCTGATTCTTCTTCTCCGCCCCCCACTGACGGTTATGAAACACGACCGCGGTGACAGGGATGTTGTGACGAACGGCGGTCATGACCTCAATCATGCTCATCGCCCAAGCACCGTCGCCGGCGTAGGAGACCGATGGGCGGTCCATGCTGGACAGCTTGGCTCCGATTGCGCACGGGAGCGCGTACCCGCAGTTACCCCAGCTCATTGCGGCGAAGAAGCTACGAGGCTCTTCGAATCGGAGGTAGCTGTTGGACACCGAGTTGATGTTGCCGATGTCGGTGGAGACCATGACCCGCTCCGGCATCGCCTTTTCGAGTTCGCGAAGGACTTGGCGAGGATGCAGCCAGTCGCCCGGCATTTCTTCGGCCTCGGCAATGGCCTCGAGGGAAAACTGATCCTTCTCATGAAGCCAGCCGTCCAGTTCAGCCTCCCAAGCATCGACCTCTTCCTTCATAGTGGCGAGGCGAGCATCCTTGTTGGCGTCACACTTGAGCTCGCGACCTTCGAGACGATCGAGCAGGGCCTGGGCCGCCTCGCCGGCGTCGCCGTTGATGCCGACACTGATCTTCTTCACGAGCCCGAGCATCTTGGCGTCGGCGTCGACCTGAATGATCTTCGCATCCTTGGGCCAGTAGTCCATGTCGTGCTGAGGCAGGGTCCCGAACGGACCGAGGCGTGTACCGAGGGCGAGAACGACGTCGGCCTTGTTGATCAACTTCATGGCGGCCTTGGAGCCTTGATAGCCAAGGGGCCCGGTCCACTGCGGGTGGCTGGCGGGGAAGCTGTCGTTGTGCAGATAGGTGTTGGCAACCGGGCAAGCCAAACGCTCGGCCAGCGCCACACATTCCGCCATGGCATCGCCCATCACGACGCCACCGCCGCTGAGCAGAACCGGGAACTCGGCGTTTGCCAGCAGCTCGGCGGCTTCATCCAAGGCCGAGGAGCCACCCGGACCCCGCTCGATGCGAATGGGCTCGGGGATCTCTACGTCGATGTCGCCATAGAAGCGATCACGAGGAATATTGAGCTGGGTTGGACCCATTTCCAGGATGGCGCGATCAAAGCAGCGAGCGGTGAGCTCAGCCATACGATTCTCGTTGTCGACCTGACCCTGATACTTGACGAACTCCTCAAACATCGGAAGCTGGTTCGCCTCTTGGAACCCACCGAGACCGATACCACCCGAACCCGTTTGCGGGGTGATGATGACGACGGGCGAATGAGCCCAGAACGCCGCGGCAATAGCGGTGACACAGTTAGAGATTCCAGGGCCGTTCTGCCCGATGATGACACCATGACGTCCGGTGGCCCGGGCGTACCCGTCGGCCATGTGCGCTCCACCCTGTTCGTGGACGACCGGAATAAGCCGGATTCCTGCCGGGGCAAAGATGTCCATGGCATCCATGAACGCGCTGCCCATGATGCCGAACATTTCGGTCACGCCATTGGCAACGAGGGTCTCTACGAACGCTTCACTGGGAGTCATACGGGTCATGGGTTATACGCTATAACGCGGCACCCATCGAGGTAAAGATCAACAGCCACAAATTTTCCACTATCTAGGACGTCAAATCCACAATGTGGAACGATGCCCGTCTTGAGCTAGACCGGCATCTTCTCGAGGTGCCCGATGCCAATGCAAAGCAGCTCAATCATGTGCTCGAACGAATCGTCAAGATTCTGTTCCTTTGGATGGCCGTCGCCGGCTTCGAGGTGTGCGAATCCGTGAAACGCACTACGCAACGTCCGGGCGGCGTGCACCCGGGAATCCGGGGTGAGATCGAATGACACCAATGCCTGGCCGAGCGAATTGACAATGCGATCGACAGCAGCTTCGAGTTCTGCATCGCCAGCGCAGGGATAACGGTCGGTCGCGGCATACAACCCGGGAACGTCTTGAACGGTTTTGCGCCACGCGAGACCCATCGCCCGAACCGCATCTACACCAGAGAGACCAACGGCGGAATCGGTGAGGCGAATATACAGCTCCTCGCGACCACGCAATCCAAGCAGACGAATCAGGTCGTCATAGCTATCGACATGCCGGTACAGGGCTGGCTGGCTCGCATTAAGCTCCTTGGCCACCCGGGTCAACGTGATTGCATCAAGCCCCTCGTCGTTCGCAATTTTGGTTGCGGTTTCGACGACGATGTCTGTTGTGAGTACCTCCCGCGTCATGTGCCAACAATCTTAACTTCGCGGGCCCGGTGACACTCAGTCACGATTACGTTAGAACATATCACTCGCTCGTTAAGCCCTGTACAGTGGCGCCTATTGCGGTGGTGTGTGACACCCCGCACACTTGATTTTCGAGAAGGAGCGCACCTATGCGTGAACGGGCAAGGGTTGTCATCGTCGGCGGAGGGGTTCACGGCGCATCGCTGCTGTGGCATCTGGTCCAAGAAGGCGAGACCGATGTTCTGCTGGTGGAGAAGGCCGAACTCACGAGCGGATCCACCTGGCATGCAGCCGGCCAGATCACCCACTCGGTGTTTGACTACACCACCGCCGCTTTTCACGACTACGCCATCAAGCTCTACGAAGAGCTTGAAACCATCACCGGGCAAGGCATCTCGTTCCATCAACCCGGCGGTCTTCGAGTCGCCTACACCGATTGGGAAATGGACGCGCTGAAGGCCCAGCTCGGAGTCGGCAGGTACATCGGTTATCCGATCGAATTGATCAGTGCCAAGGAAGCCGAAGAATACAACCCGTTCTATGACTTCACCGACGTGAAAGGCGCTATCTGGACCCCGGAAGAAGGCCACGTCGATCCGTCGGGCGTCACGATGGCGTTTGCCAACGACGCTCGCTCCAAGGGTGCGGAGATCTCCAAACGTAACCGGGTGCTTGAAATCAACAGCCTGCCGAACGGCGAGTGGGAGGTAGTGACGGAGAAGGGAACGGTCACGTGTGAGCACGTGGTCGACGCCGCCGGTTGCTATGCCTACCAGGTGGGAGAGTTCACCGGCCTGCGCGTCCCTCAGGCAAACATTCTCCATCACTATCTCGTCACCGAGGAAGTCCCCGAACTGGCCGCGTGGGACCGTGAGATGCCGGTCATGCGAGACAATCGAGTGGCGGGTTACATCCGTCAGGAGCAGACCGCCGCGTTGATCGGAATCTATGAACACACCGGCGCCGAACAGATCTGGGACAACAAGGTCCCCTGGGATGCTGAGAACCCTCTTTTCCCTGAAGACTACGACAAGATTGCACCGTGGCTCGAAGAGTCATTCAACCGACTCCCCTGCGCGGCACCGCTCGGCATCAAGCGGGTTATTCACGGCGCCATCACACACACGATCGACGGCCACATGCTGCTCGGTCCCGTACCTGGCCACAAGAACTTCTGGCTCAACACCGGGTCCTCGATCGGACTTGCGTGGGGCCCCGGAGCCGGCCGTGAACTGGCCCGTTGGATCTTACACGGCACCACCGAACTGAGCTTGCGCCACTACGACCCGCGTCGCTTCGGGTACGTCACCGACGATGACGGCGACCTCTACATCAAGAACAAGGCAATCGAGGACTACGAGTGGATGTTCCGGGTCCACCCTCCGGGCGAGGAACGTCTCGACCACCGCCCGGTGTGGACCACCACCCTGTACGAAACGCTTGCCGAGAAGGGGGCCTACCACGGTCAAGCTTATGGCTGGGAACAACCCAAGTGGTTTGCTCCGACCAACGCCGACGGCGCACGAATGGACGACCAGTACGGGTGGTATCGCCCCGGATGGTATGACACGGTGCGTGAAGAAAGCGATGCTGTCCGCAACGCCGTCGGCATCATGGACCTTTCGGCGTTCGCAAAGTTCGACATCACCGGACCCGATGCCCACACCTTCCTCAACTACCTGACCACCGGCATCGTGCCCACAACGGTGGGCCGCATCGGCCTCAACTATGTGCTCACCCCAACCGCCCGGGTCGAGACCGAAGTGACCATCACCTGTTTGGCCCCGAACCATTACTACGTCATCTCGGGCCCGATGGGCCAGGCTCGAGACCTCGACTGGTTCATGCAAAATCGCGCCAAGCCCGACGGTTCCGGCAACTTTGACGTTTCTATCGAGGACCGAACGACGACCAGCGGCACGCTGGTTCTCGCTGGCCCCAACGCCCGCAAGCTGCTCGCTTCTTGCACCGACGCCGACGTGAGCAACGACGCTCACGGCTTCCTTCGGGCCCAGCAGATCGACGTATGTGGCGTTCCGCTACGTGCCCTACGGGTTGGGTTCACCGGTGCGCTCGGCTGGGAGCTCCATGCCCCGATGGATCGGCTCTTGGACCTCTACAACGGATTGTGGGCCCAGGGCGAAGCCTTCGGGCTGAAGGACTTTGGTTCCTACGCACTGAACTCGCTTCGCATGGAAAAGGCCTACCTCACCCGGTTCGAACTCACCCACGACATTGGACCCCGACAGGCCGGCGTCGATCGATGGTTGCGTCCGGAACGCAAAGACTTCATTGGAAAAGACGCCTTAGGCGGGGCTCCAACCGGCAACGAGTGGAAGCTTGCCTACATGAGGGTCGACGTTACTGATGGCCCATTGGCCGCTGATTGCATCGGCGGCGAAGGAGTGTTCCGAGACGGTGTGGCCGTGGGTCTCACAACCTCCGGAGGCTACGGGTTCACCGTCGACCAGAGTCTGGCGTTTGCGTACATTCATGCATCGGCAGCCGAGCCCGGAACTGAACTCAGCATCATGATCCTCGGCGAACACGTTCCCGCTGTTGTCCTCGACGGCCCCGTGTATGACGTCGACAATAACGACCTGCGAGGTTAAGAGATGAGTTCCCACGAATCACCGGTCCTTGGCCGGGATGCCATCCTGAGTACCGCCGGACGGTTGATCGATTCCGAAGGGGGCGATGCCCTCACCATGAGCCGAGTCGCCGCCGAACTCGAAGTCACCCAGCCGGCTCTTTATCGCCACGTCGATGGAGTCGGAGATCTTTGGCGAGCGCTAGGCCTACAGACTCGCTCAGAACTGTGCGATCGGCTCGCCCACGCCACCGTCGGTCGAGCCGGAACCGACGCCATTCGAGCGGTAGCCAACGCATGGCGACAGTTCGGCATCGATCGACCGGGCTGCTATCGATCGACGGAACGATTCCCGGTGACCGGCGACGCGGAGCTAGAAGATGCGGTCGAACGCGTTATCGAGGTGCTCGTATTGTGCCTCCGCGGCTTCGGGCTCGACGACGACGCTGCGGTGCACGGCGCCCGAACGCTACGTAGCGCACTCCACGGGTTCGTCACCTTCGAACTCGACGGAGCGTTCCCAGAGCCACACGACCCCGACGACAGCTTCGATCATCTCGTCGACCTCCTCTGTCTTGGTTTCGACACCCAGTCCAACCCCACACAACTACCGAAGAAGGCGGCGTGATGGCTGAACTTCCCTCCTCGTGCAACACCCTCGTCGTCGGCGGTGGGATCGTCGGTGCGTCGATTGCGTACCACCTGACCAAGAAGGGCATCGACGATGTTGTGCTTCTGGAGCGTCACGAACTTACCGGTGGAACAACGTGGCACGCCGCCGGCCTGGTCGCCCAGCTGCGTTCGACCGAGAACCAAACCAAGCTCGCCAAATACTCACTCGACCTCTACAAGGACTTGGAAGACGAGACAGGCTTGGCTACCGGATTCCGGTCGCCGGGAGCCATCTCGGTTGCGACTACCCAGGATCGCTGGATCGAACTGAGGCGAAACGCCGCAATGGCCCGCTACCTCAACGTTGACGCCAAAGAGGTCTCGCCAGATGAGATCAAAGAGATGTGGCCCCTGTGCAATACCGATGACCTGGTGGGCGGAATTTGGCTCCCCGAGGATTCAACCGTGGGCCCATCCGACGTAACGCTGTCGTTGGCTCGGGGTGCCCGGAATGGCGGAGCCAAGATTCACCAGGGTGTGGCGGTTGAAGACCTGTTGGTGGAGAACGGACGCTGCGTCGGTGTGCGAACCGAAGACGGTTCCGAAATCACCGCCGAAACCGTCGTTCTCGCATGCGGAATGTGGACTCGACATCTTGCGGCCAAAGCGGGAGTCTCAGTCCCGCTGCAGTCCGCCGAGCACTACTACATCGTGACCGAACCAATGGATGGGATCGATGCGGAGGCGCCAGTGCTACGCGACCCCGATGGCTATGCCTACCTCAAACCCGAAGCTGGCGGCGCGATGTTGGTCGGCATGTTCGAACCGATCTGTCGGCCATGGCCCGCCGACGTGTCCCGCCCACCGACCAACAAGCCATACATCTCGCTCGATCCCGACAACGATCATCTGCTTCACTACCTCGAGCCATCATTCGCCCGAATCCCTGCTCTTCAGACCGCCGGCATTCGTTTGCTCTTCAACGGCCCCGAAAGCTTCACCCCCGATGACAACTACATTCTCGGTGAGGCTCCCAACCTCGACCGCCTCTTCATCGCCGCCGGATTCAACAGCATCGGGATTCAAAGCGCGGGCGGCGCAGGAATGGCGTTGGCTCACTGGATCGTGGAGGGCGAACCACCGTTCGACATCCACGACGTCGATATTCGTCGATTCGAGCGGTTCCAGAGTTCGGACCCATATCTAAAGGCGCGCACCGTCGAAACCCTTGGCCTGCTCTACGCCGACCACTACCCCCACAAGAATTACGACACCGCCCGCGGAATCCGCCGCTCTCCGCTTCACCAGCGCCTCGAAGAAGCTGGCGCATCATTCGTCGAGGTGAACGGATGGGAGCGCCCAGGCTTCTTTGCTCGCCCCGAGCTAGGCATCGAGGCCGAGTGGAACGGATCTGCACCGGGACCCGGTCTGAAGGATCGTGACCATCCCGACAAGAGCAAATTCCGCAGCTGGGGACGCGAGCATTGGCACCAGGCGAACGCCATCGAGCACGCCGCGGTTCGCGAGACCGTCGGCCTGTTCGATCTCACATCGTTTGCCAAATTCAATGTGCAGGGCGCAGACGCTGGCGCCGTCCTCGACTATCTCAGCTCCGGCTCCGTCAACGGTGACGTTGGCGCATCGACTTATACCCAGTGGTGTAACGATCACGGCGGCATCGAAGCGGACCTCACGATCTCCAAGGTCGGGCCCGAGGAGTTCTGGGTTATCGGCGGTGCCGGAACCAGAATGCGCGATCTAACCACTTTGCGGCGAGCCTGCGACGGGAAGAACGCGTCGGTAGTCGACATCACTTCGGCCTATGCCTGCTGTGCAGTCATGGGACCAAACGCCCGCGACCTCCTGAGCACACTCACAACCACCGACCTCAGCGACGAAGCCTTTCCCTTCGGCACCAACCAGGAGATTCGCGTCGGTTCGGCTGTCGTCATGGCAAACCGAATGAGCTACGTGGGCGAACTCGGTTGGGAACTGTATGTCCCGAGTGACTTTGCCGTTCACCTCTGGGATCAGATCGTCAGCGCCGGGACGGGCGCAGACGGAGGTCCCGGTTTCGGACTTGAGCTCGCCGGCTACATGACCCTCAACAGCCTGCGATTCGAAAAGGGCTACCGGCATTGGGGGCACGACATCACACCCGACGACACCCCGATCGAAGCAGGCCTCTCGTTCGCCATCGCCTGGGACAAAGAATCAGACTTTCGCGGCCGCGCCGCCCTCGAGGCTCAACGAGCGACGGGCGCAACCCAGCGGCTCGTGCAAGTCAAGCTCGTGCAGGAAGACAACGAGGCAGCCGAATATCTCCACCACAACGAGCCTCTGTACCGCAATGGTGAACGGGTCGGGTATATCACCGGCGGGATGTGGGGCCACACCGTGGGTGCGGCCATCGGCATGGGCCTTGCGATCCGAGGCGAGAAGGTTGACGGCCCCTGGATAAACGACGCGGAATGGGCGGTCGAGCTCCCTTCGGGCATGGTTCCGGCACTGGTCCAACTTCGACCTTTCCTGTAGCGCTCACGCTCAGCGGCGAACGCAGAAGTACCCCAATTTTGACCCATACGAGGGACTCCCCCGCGCTCGAGGTGTCTACTACTCTGAGTGAGTGGCGATACATCTGAAGTTCTGGCGCGCATCTCTTGCCGCGTTTATTCTCATCGTGGCGACCCTGACCGCGCCGTCCCCCGCGTCGGCGGCCGAGGACTTCTCACCAGACACCGATCTTCAGTGGGATGTCGGTAACGCCGACACCAACGTCGGACACACCGGCCAGATCCGAGCGACGGTGTACGACCTCGAAGAGTTCAACGGACGCGTATACGCAGCTGGCAAGTTTCTCAACGTGTTCGGTCCAGACGGCACCGCCTATGACCAGCCGTACTTGGCTGCGTTCGACCTCGAGACCGGCGTGTGGATCCCGTCGTTCGCCCCACAGCTTCGCGGACCGGCCTACGCCATCGACATCACCGAATCAGGCACGATTATCGCCGGTGGCGAGATTCCCGGCGGACTTCAAGCGGTCGATCCGGTCACCGGTGCCGATGTCACCAGTTTCTCTACCGACTTCCGACACAACTGGGGCCAACCAGCGGTGTTTGACCTCGAGATCGTTGGCAACCAGATCTATCTGGGTGGACGGTTCACCCGCTACGGAACCACGACGTTAGGAAACCTCGCTCGGGTTGATCTCGCCACCGGAGCTCTCGACCCCACGTGGACCCCTGAGACCGAGCTCGACATCGTCACCCCTCGTAGTGGCGGCACGAACGTCTTCGGACTCGCAATCGACTCCAGCCGCGACCGGGTCTATGTCGTCGGCAAATTCGGGGGCGTCAACGGTGATGACTCTGCGTTCAACTTCGCCACCCTCAACACGTCCGACGGAGCACTGAGAACCGATGTACCGCAGGGCCTTCCCGCAGGAATTCTTAGCCATCGCGAGAGCTTCTCGATGTGGCAACACGACGTGCAATTCCGCGACGACGAGGTGTACATCGGCGGTCAGGCTCACCAGACACTGATCCTCAATGCATCCGACCTTCTACCCACCCGTTCCTACTTCACCAACCGAGGGGTAGGCAGCACATCTTCTGGCGGCGACACCCAAGTCATCCACGTCGGCAAGAACACGGTGTGGTCTGGTTGCCACTGTTGGGGAGCGCTTGGGGAGTACCCGCTTTTCTCCAAGAACAACGACAATCCCGACGGTCAACAGAGCTTCGACGAATACCGAGAGGTGATCATCGAACTACGGGACGTCCCCGGTTCTTATGACCAACAGCCGGTGAGCGGTGGGTTTGGGTTCGACATCGAAACCGGAGACAAACTAGACCTTGACTTCAACGTCAACGGCCAGGCCGGCGCCTGGGCAATTCTTGAAGACAGCAACGGCCGACTCTGGATGGGCGGCCAATACACCCGCGATGTCACCGGTGATCGACCGATTCAGTCACTGGTGCGGTTCTCTCCTGCCGGCGCCGAGCCACCGGTGCCCGACAACGAGCGACCCAGTGTTCCGAGTTCGGGAATTCGAATCGACGCCACCGACGCCGAGAGCGCCACGCTCTCCTGGGGCGCAAGCACCGACAACGTCGGAGTCGCTGGATACCGAGTATTTGATGACTCCAACGCAGTGCGATCCGAGACGACCGTACCCTCGACGGTCATCACCGGACTAGCGCCCGGCACCTACCGCTTCTATGTCCGAGCCTTTGATGCAGCCGGCAACGAGTCCTACCGGACTGGCTATCGAACCGTCGTCATTACCCAGAACGCTCCCGACACGACCAGACCGTCGGTCCCCGGGGCCCTGCAGGTCCAGTCGATCCAAGGTGAAACCGTCTCGCTTTCGTGGAGCCCCGCGACCGACGACGTAGGGGTGGTGGGCTACCGCCTCTATGACTTCAACGGCCGCGTGTTGATCGGAGAGTATGACCTCACTGCCGGCTCAGTGGATCTTCCAGCTGGCACCTACCAGCTTTACCTTCGTGCCATCGACGCGGCCGGAAACGAGTCGTACCGAACTGGGCTTCGAACCGTCACCACCGGCTAGACGCCGGTTCGTGGCCCTCGTTAGGTGAACTTCTTGATGAGCTTTGATGTCACGCGACCATAGGGCGGGTACAGAAGATTGGTCTCGCCTTTGGTCGGTTTCTTGAGCACACCCTTGAGGTTCGAGAACGCATCGAAGCCCGCCTTGCCGTGGTAGCGACCCATACCGGCGGGCCCGACCCCACCAAAGGGCAGATCGTGTGGTGAGAAGTGCATCAGCGTGTGGTTCACGCATGCACCACCGGAACTGGTACGACGCAAGACCAAATCCGAAACTGCGGCGTCGTCGGAGAAGACATACAGCGCCAGCGGCTTTGGCCGCTCATTCACGAAGTCGACAGCATCGTCAAGATCGTCGACGCCGACAACGGGAAGGATCGGACCGAAGATCTCTTCGGTCATCAGCGGCGAATCGAGTTCGGGATCGATCACGATCGTGGGCGCCAGGTAGCGCGAATTCTCGTCGTGATCGCCTCCGACGGCAACGGTTTGGTCGTTGAGGAGACTCACCAAACGCCGGTGGTGCCGACCCGACACGATCCGTCCGAAGTCTCGACTTTTTCGTGGGTTCTTACCATAGAAGTCTGTCCACGCTCGTTCGATTCCGGCTACCAACGCATCACGCCGCTCCCGTCGAACCAGCACGTAGTCGGGCGCAATGCAGGTTTGGCCCGCGTTGAGGCCCTTGCCCCACGCGATTCGGCTAGCAGCGACCTCGATATCTACGTCGTCGGCCACAATCACGGGCGATTTGCCACCGAGTTCGAGCAGTACCGGCGTGAGATGCTCCGCCGCAGCCCGCATGACGACCTTTCCCACATTGGTTGAGCCGGTAAAGAAGATGTGGTCGAATCGTTCGGCCAGGAGAGCGGTAGAGACATCCACACCGCCTTCGTAGATGGCCAACGCGTTCGTGTCGACATAGTCCGGCAGTCTCGAGGCGATGAACCCCGAGGTCGCCGGGGAGACTTCACTAGGCTTAAGGACCACCGTGTTCCCTGCCGCAAAGGCCGCAGCCATCGGTTCGAGCACCAGGTTCACCGGATAGTTCCACGGGGCGATAACCAGGGCGACACCCAGCGGTTCCGGAAGTACTTCGGCCTTGGCCGGTTGCACCGCGAGCGAAACACTCACCTTGCGAGGTGCGGCCCACTTTCGATAGTTCTTCTTGAGATATTCGGCCTCGGAAATCGACGGACCGATGTCGGCGATCCAAGCTTCGAGCTCGGGTCGGCCTAGATCTTCTGCCATGGCTTTTGTGAGCTGCTTGGTGTTTTCCTTGCAGAACCGAGCGATGCCGTCGAGCTGTCGGTCCCGCCACTCGAACGTGCGACTCTCGCCCGACCGGACCGTCGAGCGGAGTCGTTCGATCGTTGCTCCGATCGCATCGAGCTGAAACGAAGGGGTCTGGGGAACCTCAGTAGCCGTCATAAGTTCCAGGGTAGGGGCAGGTTCGAGTCAGAACCCGCTAAGGAACGAGGCCACATTCTCGCCAATGTTCGAGACCGCGTAACCACCCTCCTGCAGGATGACCGTTGGCAAACCGACCGAAGCAATCTGGGCCCCTACCGCAGCAAAATTCTCGGTGGTCAGACCGAAGGTTCCCAACGGATCGTTCTCGTAGGTGTCGACACCGAGTGAAACGACCATTGCGTCGGCACCCTCGATTGCCGACAGTGCACTATCGAGAGCCGACGCCCACGCCGCAAAACCTGTCTCGCGCGGCAAGGGAAGATTGAGGTTCCATCCCTCCCCCGCCCCTACACCCCTCTCGTCGTCATACCCCGCGAACCACGGGAACTCTTCGCGTGGATCGGCATGGATCGAGATGAACTGCACGTCGGATCGGTCATAAAAAATCGATTGGGTCCCGTTGCCGTGGTGGTAATCCACGTCGAGAACCACGACCCGATCAGCACCGGCATCGAGCAGCCGCTGGGCCGAGATCGCCGCATTATTGAGGTAGCAGTAGCCACCGAATTGGTCCGAGGTTGCGTGATGACCTGGCGGTCGGCAGAGCCCGAACGTGGGTGCGTTCGTTCGTCCCATCTCATCGGTAGCGGTCACCGCAATCGATGCAGCCTCCAGAGCAGCGCTCCATGTTCCGGCAACGATGGAGGTGTCTCCCGCAAAGCTGAAGTAGCCGAGCTGGCCAACGAGGTCATCGGGCTGACGAGCCGCGAATCCTCGGGTGGGCCACATAAACGACATTGCCGGCACATTGGCGTCGTGTTCTTCAGTCCAACGATCCCAGGCACCCTCGAGGAACTTGAGATAGGCGGGGTCGTGGACCCGCGCGAGGAGATCCCAGTCCGCCGAACGAGGCTCCGAAATCTGGTGGCCCCCGGTATCGAGAGCGGAAAGAATCATGTCGGCGCGCTCGGGGCTCTCCGCAGACCGAACAAGCGCTCCTTTGCTGATCTCCAGTGCGTTGTGAGCATGGTGGACCTCGGACGCGATCACGAGCATGGCCACAACGTAGCCCCGTGCGTATTAGTACGCACTAGCAAGGCACGGTTCTGCGTATCCCCAGCTAGGACAACGTGTTCTACTGCTTCCAGGGGAAATCGGGGCTCTCACCGATTCCACGACGCAGTTTCGGGAGTGTCACAGCCGTAGGCGGAAGCGGCTGTGACACTGCCGAAGAATTCTTTGCGAGTGAACTAGATCCCCAACGCCAACGTTCGGAGTCGATCAGGACGCTCGATAGTCATCGCCCGGCGACCGGTCGAGATGATCCCCGTCTTTCGAAGTTCGGCCAGAGCATTGGTGGTTCCCTCTCGTGAAAGGCCCGCCCACTGTCCCAACTCCACTTGAGTTATTGGCATGCGAATCACAACCCCAGGCTGGTCCGGTTCGCCACTTCGATCCAACAACTCGACCAAGCGATCGGCGATCCGTTCGGTGCCATTTCGATTGGCGACGTTGACGAACTGGTCGGTTAGTTTCCTCATCCGAATTATCACTCGGTGCAGTAACGCCGACGCGACTCGCACATCCTGGTCAACGAGGGCGCGAAAATCGTCGGCGTCAATCGAACGAATGCGTGAGGGTTCAATAGTCACCGCGGTTGCGCTACGAGCCATACCATCCACCACGCCCAATTCGCCGACCAAACTCCCCTCCGCTGCGAGGTCTAGCAGTGCGGTTCGACCGTCGGCACTACTTCGCTCGATTCGCACCAGCCCAGACTCGATGAGAAGAACTGACTGCGACGAATCTCCTTCAAAGAACAGGTAGCTGCCGCTGGGGAATTCCCGGATGGTCCCCATGCTTCTTAGGGCATCAACAATCGGATCGGTCACAGCGTCCTGTGTATCAGGCGACTGCAGCGAGGCGAAGCCGGTTGGCTTTGATTCTTGTTCGCAAGTAGACAGCCAAGGTGGCGCCCAGAGCGAGCGCTCCAGCACAAAACAGCCAGAGTTCGCGGTAGCCATATGAGTCAACGATGATTCCACCGATCACGGGCCCGCTTCCGGCGCCAATGAAGACGCCTATCTGGCTGACACCGGTGGCTGCGGCAGGAGCCGAGGCGTTGTTGCGGATTATCGAGAGGTTGAACAAACCTGGCCACGACCACCCGGCCGCAAACGCCAGCGTGACCGCCACTGCATAGGTCGTTGGGCTATGTAGCGACATGACAACAAGCCCGATCGCACCGAGCCCGAGCAGCCAGATAAGGCGCTGAATTGGGAGGATGCCTTTGGTGTCGACGGCCCACCCTTGATAGATCCGACTGAGAATTCCGAGAGCGGAGCCGATGGACAACAAGGCGCCTGCCCATCCAGGGTCCATGCCCGAATCGGTTGCACCCGAGGTGAGGAGATTAACCATCGCCCCGGCGGTGGTAGCACCCAGAAGTCCAACCAACGAGTACAACCCCAACAAGCGATATGACATCTCAGGCCGAGCATCATTGGACCGAGCCTCGGACAACCTCAAATTGTCGATCGCCCCAATCGGCTGAATCGCCACGGCGATCAACGTCAGTAGTGCGGAAGCCACATAGGCCCACCGCCACCCGGCGGTCAACGCTATTGCGGGCACCGCAGCGCCGCCTAGCAGAGCCGAGGCTGGCATGCCGCTTTGCTTGATTGCCAAGGCCAGCCCCAGCTGCTCCTTGCGGGCTCGACTGGAGAGCAGCAAGTTGGCGGCGGGCTGATTGAGAGCATTTACAAACCCCGACAGGCCAATAAGGACGAAAAAGTGCCACGACTCACGAGCGACCCCAGCAAGACCGACGAGCACCAACGCGGTACCCGTCAACCCGACACGGAGCGCTCTCCCTGGCCCGAGGATCTGCGCCAGCCGTCCCATCGGTGCGGAGAACAACCCAGCAACGCCGAACGCCGTTCCGATCCACAGTCCAACCATCGTGATCGAAAACCCCAGATCTTCCCGGATCTGAACCGAAAGAGCGCCGGTGAGAAACGCCGGCAGCGCGCTACACATCACCGCCAGGCTCGACCCGACCCAGACCCGCGCCTGTGCGCCGGTTGTTGGCCGTGATATCTGGTGCGTTGCTATCGGTTCAGCTTATGAGCCGGTACCGATCGGGGCCTATCCTCTGCCAACGTGACAATCAACACCGAGCAACTGTTCCAGGCTGACCGATTCATTCACGAAAAGTACGTGAAGGGTGGCCTTCTCCCAGGCTTCGCTTGGTCGGTGATCGTTGACGGCGACGTTGTTCATACCCACCATGACCGGTACGACGAAGACGCCATCTTCCGGATCTACAGCATGAGCAAGCCGATTACTTCGATCGCCATGTTGATGTTGCTCGAACGTGGTCAGGTTCGACTTGCCGATCCGGTACATAAGTGGATTCCCGCGTTCGAACACCTTGACGTGTTCGCTGGCGGATCCTCCCTGGCGATGAGAACCGAGCCCGCGCAGCGTGCGATGAACATTCAAGACCTGTTCACCCACACCAGCGGGCTCACCTATGGCTGGATGTTCAATCACCCCGTGGATCACGCCTACCGCAAGCGCGGCATTGGCTCCCGCACCAAGCCGCTCGCGGAGATGTGTGAACTTCTGGCCGAGGTCCCACTGCTCTTCTCCCCCGGCACCGCGTGGAACTACTCACTTGCTACCGACGTTCTCGGACATCTCGTCGAGCTCATTTCTGGCGTGTCCCTCGATGAGTTTTTTCGCACGGAGATCTTTGAACCGCTGGGCATGCCCGACACGGCGTTCCATGTCGACGACGCGCGAGCGAGTCGCCTGGTTC
The DNA here is from genome assembly GCA_938029215.1 of uncultured Acidimicrobiales bacterium. GTDB lineage: Bacteria > Actinomycetota > Acidimicrobiia > Acidimicrobiales > SZUA-35 > JABDIY01. The sequence continues at coordinate 22,376 of CALHFG010000007.1, forward strand.
CAAATACCGCGATTCCGTCGAAGAGTCCCTTCGGCGTGCCGCCCAACGCGCCTTCTTTTGGTAGTGGAGAACTGGTCATCATCGATGACAACCGAGAAACCGGAGAGTTCCGATCTCCCCCTGCCATGCTGTCCGGGGGTGGCGGCCTCACTTCAACACTTGCCGACTACACCCGCTTTCTTCAGATGCTTGTCAACCAGGGAGAGCTGAACGGACACCGACTCATCGGGAGCCGAACGCTTCAGTTCGCCGGGTTGAACCACCTGCCAGGCGGAGCGGCGCTGTCCGACATCGGAGTTCCAATCTCCGACCCAGCCGATCAGGTCGGCATGGGCTTCGGTCTCGGGTTCAGTGTCGTGCTCGAACCCGCCCAGCAAAGGATTCCACAGTCGACCGGAACGTTGGCGTGGGGCGGTGCGGCGTCCACGCTCTTCTGGTGGGACCCGGTCGAGAGACTGGCCGTGGTGGGAATGACGCAGGTAATGCCGAGCTGGGCCAACGACCTCGGTGACGAGCTTCGCCAGATGGTGTACGCCGCCCTGTAGATCAGCCCATCGCTGCGATCATCTCACCGAGGAATGCCTCGGACGTTTCGCTGATCGAAGGTTGAATCTCGGTCAATGCCGTCGTTACTTTGGCAACGTCGTCGGCAGTCATCGCCAGTCGAGGTCGGGCCGAAAGGATGATCTCCATCCGTTTGGCGACCCCTGCTGGATCACGAAAGTAGTCCGGAGAACGCCAGCGATGTAGTTGAGCGAGGTGACGTTGCCACGCGTCTTGCATTTCCGCAGGCACCAGCTGCTCGGTGTCGGTGGCTGTCGCTGCGATCCGGAACGCCGCAAGCACGGTCGTGTTCCGTTCTTCGCCGTGCACCCCGTCGAAGAGCTCTCCGTCGAGAAGAAGTTCCACACCAACATGAGCCGACGCACGAGCGGCACCGCGTCCGACTCCCAGTTCGGTTAACCGATCGAATACTGTCTTCTGCCTCGAGGTGAACCACGGGTGACTGTGGAATTCGTTGTCCGTGGCGTGGTGAAACGCGATGCCCTGTCCGATCGGCCCCGCACCGCTCCCGGGGACCATCCGAAACCCGCCGATCGTTGCAACATCGGGCAGTGCCGATCCGAGGTGGATCAGCGGGTCGTCGAACAACGCTGCAGCGATCGTGATGTGGGCCCCGAGATTCACCGCATCAGGCTATGAGCTGCCGACCGCTGCTAGCGGTCGGTAAGGCCAAACTTGTCTTTGAGGACCGCGTGGAAGTCACGCTTTCCGGTCACCAGAAATCGTGCATCCATCGTGGAACGCCTGATCGTCACGGCAGATCCAGGTTCGACGGTACCAACAGGACGCCCGTCCAGGGTGACCACAGCGGCTCGATACCCCATCACTTCGAGACGAACCTCGGTCGAGGGGGCAAGGACCAGCGGGCGGTTAAAGATCATGTGCGCGGCGACGGGAACGACAATGAGGGCCTCGAAGTCCGGCTCGACGATCGGACCGCCCGCCGACAGCGAGTACGCCGTGGATCCGGTTGGCGTGGCGACTATGAGACCGTCGGCCTTGTAGGTGGTAAAGCGCTGGTCACCGATCGTGGCATCGAGCCAGACGACGTGTCCGCTCTCCGCCCGTTCGACCACGGCTTCGTTCAGCGCAAGCCCCAGGCGATTGCCGCCGTCGTCTAAGACCTCGACCATCATCCGAGCTTCGATCGCCAGCTCATCGTTTTTCCATGCGGTGAGGGCGGTTTCGAGCTGATCGGGGTCGATCTCGGCGAGGTACCCAAGATCGCCTGCGTTTACGCCGAGCAGCGGCACGTTGTGATCGACAACCAGATGGGTTGCTCGCAACATGGTTCCGTCGCCGCCAAAACTGAGACAGAGGTCGAGATCGTGAGCAAACGTTTCTTCATCGACTCCGAGCTCGGGCTGATCGATGAGGCCGGCATCGACCGACGGCATACGGACTTTTGTTCCGCAGTCCTCGCACCAGTCAAGGGCGCGCTGAACCAGCTGTCTGACCTCGGGTCGATAGTGATGGAGAACGATGCCGATGTTGCTCATAGATCCTCACTTCCCTTGTCGGCGTCGGACGGCTCACTCTCAAGCAGCCCAGGATCAGGTACAACTGCCTCAATCATCTCAGCTAGCGAGTCGCTTGCGGCACCCGGTGCGAGATGAGCGACAAATTCCACGTTTCCGGCCCGGCCGGTGATTGGTGAAATCATCAATCCACGACAACCAAGGCCCAGGCCCGCCGCGTCGGAGAGAACGTCGTCCAAGACCCGTCGCCAGATCATCGGGTCGGCGATGACACCGTTTCCTCGGGACACCTCTTGTCGCCCGGCTTCGAACTGGGGCTTGATGAGCAGGAGCGCATCTTCAACGTTCAAGTCGACAACGACGGGAAGTACGAGCTTGAGCGAGATAAACGAGACATCACCGACGGCAAGCGAGAGCCCGTTCGGAAACTGGCCGAGCTTTACTGAACGGATATCGGTTTGTTCGCGTACTTGAACCTGGGGATGATCCCTGAGTCGTTCGTGCAGCTGATGGGTGCCTACGTCCACTGCAACGACGTGACGAGCGCCGTTCTGCAAGAGGCAGTCGGTGAACCCTCCGGTGGAAGAGCCGATGTCGATGCAGTATCGCCCCGTTGCGTCGACGCCGAAAAACTCGAGCGCAGCGGCGAGCTTCTCGCCGGCCCGGCTGACAAACCGCGGCGGGTCCCCCTGGACCTTCACATCCTCTGCAGGGTCAACCTGTCGCGATGCCTTCGTAGCCGGGGCGCCGCCAACGAGCACCCGCCCTTCTTCGATCAACCGCTTGGCCGCATCTCGGCTGGGCGCTAAGTCTCTTCGGACGAGCTCCGCATCGAGCCGACGTCGGGCCGCCACTAGACCCCTACCTCTTGGGATAGGAGCTCGGCCGCATCCGTGGCGATGACATCGGGGGCCGGATCGAGCATCGCGGCCTCCGCTGCCGTGGTCACGCCGGACAGAACCATCCCGAAGCGGTACCCGGCAGCACGGGCGAAGTCGCCGTCGGTGTCGTCTCGATCTCCGATCATCAAACCCTCAGACCCCAGCCGAGCGATGGCCAAGTCGGCCATGGGCCGATGAGGCTTACCGGCATACACGGGTTCAGCTTCTACTGCGGTTCGGACCGCAGCAACGATCGATCCACCGCCAGCCCAAAGCCCATGCTCGGTTGGGTAGGTGGGATCGTGGTTTGTTCCAATGAACCGAGCCCCGTTTCGGATGGCAGTAACCGCCATCCGAAGGCGGTCATAGCTCAAGTCCCAGTCGAGGCCAACGATGACAGCATCGAGCTCCGGTGGCCCAGCGTCTCCAGGGGTCACGGGGACGCAGGTGCCGCCCCTCGCCACCACCGCTTCATGTATTCCGCGGCCGCCCAGGACAAAGACTCGCTCTCCGTCGGCAATCAAACTGGCCGCGGCCATTGCGGACGACAGAACACGTCCAGAAGCGTCGATACCGAAGCGGCCCAGCTTGGCTTCCTGCTGGGCCACGGTAGACGCGCTGTTGTTCGTTGCGAACAACACCCCATGTCCGGCGTCGATGAGACGGGACACCGCTTCACAGGCGGCGGGAATGGGTTGGGTCCCGTGCCAGAGAACTCCGTCGAGGTCGAAGATTACGTTGATTCTGCAATAGTAACGAAAGACCGCGTCCGACCTATTTACCAGCGGCAACGTTGTTTGTACTCTTGTCGCCGTGACCGACTTTACTGACCAGTTCGCCCCCGGAGTAATTACCGGAGATGCCGTCTCCGAGGTGTTTGCCTACGCCAAAGAAAACAGCTTCGCCTTGCCGGCCGCTAACTGCGTTGGCACCAACAGCATGAACGCAGTGATGGAAACTGCGGCCGCCCGAAACGCCCCGGTCATCATCCAGTTCTCCAACAGCGGCGGCGCTTTCGTGGCTGGCAAGGGATTTCCCGAGCAGGGCATACCAGCGTCGATTGCCGGTTCGATCGCCGGCGCCCAACATGTACATGCATTGGCCGAGGCCTACGGTGCTCGCGTCATGGTGCACACCGATCATGCCGCCAAGAAGCTTCTGCCCTGGGTCTCTGGCCTTCTTGATGCAGGCGAAAAGCACTTTGCCGCCACGGGCAAGCCGTTGTTCAGCAGCCACATGCTTGATCTCAGCGAAGAACCCATGGACGAAAACATCGAGATCTGCGCCGAGTACTTGGAACGCATGAGCGCCATGGGCATGACCCTCGAAATCGAGCTCGGCATTACCGGCGGTGAAGAAGACGGCGTCGACAACTCCGACGCAAAACCAGAAGATCTCTACAGCAAACCCGAAGAAGTTTGGCAGGCGTACGAAGCGCTATCGAAAATCAGTGATCGCTTCACCATCGCCGCTGCATTCGGCAACGTCCACGGCGTCTACAAGCCCGGTAACGTCAAGCTGACTCCCACGATTCTGCGTGACTCCCAAGCGTTCGTGGCCGAAAAGATCGGTAGCTCTGCCACGAACCCGGTGAATTTTGTATTCCACGGCGGTTCGGGCTCCACCGCAGCCGAAATTGAAGAAGCCATCAGCTACGGCGTCATCAAGATGAACATCGATACTGACCTCCAATGGGCCTTCTGGGACGGAATCCGGGCCTATGAAGTCGAAAACAATGGGTATCTGCAGGGTCAGATTGGCAACCCTGAGGGTGACGACAAACCCAACAAAAAGAAGTATGACCCTCGCGTCTGGCTTCGCGCCGCTGAGGTCAGCTTCGTAGAGCGACTGCATCAGGCGTTCGACGAGCTGGGTAACGCCCGCTAAACCTTCTGGCACTACAAGCGAATTACCCAGCCCGGACAGGCGTTCCCGCCCTGGTCCGGGCTGGACCGCGTTTGTACTCTCGCTTTTCCATGCACGCCCGGATCGTCATCGCTGTCATTGGCCTTCTCGGCCTCATCAGCATGCAGGGTCCCGCCGCAGCCGACGAGGCGCCGTGCCTGAGTTTTGGTCAGGTGGTCGGCAACCACCTCGAGGGGACCTCGTGTGTGCGAAGCACGAGCGTCGGTGCAGATGGGTCGACATCGAGTGTCATCTGCCGGTACGACCTCCTCCCCGGGAATGACACCATGGTCGCCTATTACGCCTCAGGCGGGAGCAGCAGCGGCTACTCCACTGGCTTTACCGGTGCCGATGGCGACATCGAAATCACCGACGTGACCGTGACGGTCGGACCGCACGGCAGCAGTGTGAGCTTTGAGTCCTACACCGCAACCGGCGCTGATCGCCAGTTCAGCGAAACCGGTCGCTGGTACCGGCTGTTCTGCTCCGACGACGGCGTGGCCCTAGCTCCCATCGGCCCCTTGCCGTCAGGAAATCCTGTGCCGATCAGTGCGATCGTGTCTCGAGCATTCGCTGATCTCGCGCCCCCAATTCCCGACACGTTCGAGCACACCGGCGAAGGAAGCGTGCTGCAGTTAGCCACTTTCTTTTGGCTTCCGGGCATCGACTTCAACGGACCAGGTTTGGCTACGACGTCGAGCCACGGCCTCGTAACCGTGACTGTCTCGGCTATCCCGGTGGAGTACTACCTCGAACTCGATGGCGAACGACTCGTTGAGTGCGCCGACCGAAACCTGCCCTACGCAAGGGGCATGAGCGACCAGAATCCCGCTGCGTGCACGCACACGTTCGAAGACCCGCCCGAGGACGGGACGTCAATCGCTGTTGACCTAGTCCTCGTCTATGACACCAACTGGGAAGCGCAGCCGGTTGGTTTGGGCGGAACTCTTACGCCGATCGCTCCCCGAAGCAATGGCATCGATCACGAAGTCTTCGAAGTCGTCGGACTCACCGGAAACGGATAGGGTCGCTCCACCGCTCTCGGCAAAGCGTGAGAAGCGACTCGGGTTCTACACCCCAACTGACAGTCATTCATGTTGAGGAGAAGAATTCAATGAACATTTGTGTGCTTCAAGGCGTCGTCGTTGGCGACCCCCACATCAAGCAACTCACCTCGGGCGAAACCGCCCTAAGTTTCGACGTTCAAACAAGCGTCGACGGCAAGCGCCAACCGGCGGTTCCGGTCGAATGGACCGGACCATCTTCGAAGACCCCTCGGGTCACCGCAGATGCTCTTGTCGCGGTTACCGGTGTTGCGGCTCGCCGGTTCTACCGAACCGGAGGTTCAACCCAAACCAGGGTGTACGTGAAGCCGGAAACGATCGTGGTTCGCCAGCCCAAACGGCAACGGCAGGCCCTACGGAAAAGACTCGAAGCTGGGATCAGCGAACTGGGCGACTAACCGCACCCGCGTTCTACTTGAGGCTGGCTGCTCGCTTGCCTGCGTCACCGAAGTCGGGGGCGTAGGCGGAGATGTCGGCGAAGAGGCGGCGTGCGTTGCCCACGTTGCCAGATCGCTCATACAGATCCGCCAGGGCGTACAAGCTACGCAGGTGATGCACCTTGGGCTTCTTGGGTCGGCTGCGGTTGGAGTTCTCGAGCAGTCGGATGGCGTCCTGCATTCGACCTTGGTCGGCCTTGGCTCCCGCGAGAACGATTCGCCCCTCCTCGAGTATCGAAGGATGAGGCGAATCATTGCCGAGCTCGATCCAGGTATCTTCAACCTCGTTCCAATGCTTTAGCGCTCGGTGGGAATCCATCAGCACCGGGTGCTGGTCGGTGGATCCGGTGAGCTCATGGAATCGGCGGAGCTCCTTGACCGCCTTGCCCCAATGCTTGGTGCGGTAGGCGCACAATCCCATCAGTTCCAAGACCTCGGGAACATCGGGGGCCAACCGGTTAACGTTCTCGAGCATCCGGCGAGCGTCTTGAAACCGCTCCCGCTCGTATGCGCCAGCCGCGTCTAACAAACGCTTCCGCGCCTTATTGGCGGTATCGACGCCTACATCGCCGAACGAAACATCGGCTACATCAATCTCAGAACTGGCCACCCATTAAGGCTAGGTCGGTCACCAGCCGAATGACCCAGGTGTGACCAAGCAGCGTCGCCTAGTACGGGGTCGGGAACCAGGTTTGTCTGCTGGTCGTCACAAGATCATGAAACAGATTACCGACCTCGACTCTGCAGACTCCACCGGATCGGCTCCCGGCCGTGGCATTCTGACCAAGATGGCCCTCGCAGGAATCACCACTATGGCAGCAGGAGCGCTTGGCGTCGCCGGGGTCGCCGCGGCTACGGCCGAGGCACCATCCGAAACGCTGCCGATGGACATCCCCATGGTCGAGGGCAGGTCGCTGACCCTCGACGACCTCACTGCCGAGGTGAAGTCGCTCGTTGGAATTGAGGACCACAACAACATGGAGGAATGGGGCGACTGCCCTGCGTGTGGAATGGGATGATTCGTTTTGGCCTCTCGGCGATGCCCGAGCCCCACTTTGCAGCAGCAGCGTTACCGCTCTTTGAAGAGGGGCGGATCGATGCGCTCGAGTGGAGTTTCGACATGGGTTGGGGGCCCGCTGGTATTCCCGACTGGTTGGACGAGTTGACCCAGTTCTATTCGACCGAGGGGTGGCTCCTCGGCCACGGGGTTTCGTACTCTCTCATGGGTGCCGAGGGCCGACACGACGCATGGCTAGAACGTCTCGCCGTCGAGGTTCAGCAGCGGAGCTACCGATGGATAACCGAACATGTTGGGTTCGTTGGCGCCGGACGATTTAGTTTCGCCGCTCCGCTTCCCATGCCGGTGACCGAGCAACTACTCCAACTCGTGATCTACCGGCTTGTTGCCATGGCTACTGCGGCCCAAGTTCCCGTGGGGATCGAGAACCTCGCCACCTGCCTATCGGTCGCTGACGCTCGTGATCAGGGCAGGCTGTGCTCGACGGTGCTTGAGGCCGTCGATGGGATTCAGTTGCTCGACCTGCACAATCTGTGGTGTCAATCGCTCAACACCGACAGCGACCTAACCGGGCTTTTGGACTCGCTGCCGCTCGAGCGGGTTCGCGAAATCCATCTGGCAGGCGGCCGGACCTCAGAGGGCGCGATGACCGGCAGGTCACTCCGAAGAGACACTCACGATGAGGTGGTCGACCCCAGGCTGCTCGATTTGCTCCCTGAGGTGGCTTCGAGGTGCCCGAACCTCGAAGTGGTTATCTATGAACGGTTGGGCACCAGCTTGGCTGATCCTGCAGACCACGACCCCTACCGCGACGACGTACGTCGGGTCGCCGCCCTCGTTGCCGAGCTTGAAGGCTGCCCAACGCCGCTACCGGCGCCACAGTCGCATGTGGAGGCCAGACCCCGGCCTGATCGCGAGCCGCTTCGGAGCTATCAAAACCAGCTGCTTGAGTTTCTCTACGCCGGCACCAACGAAGGTTTGGCGACCCGAACCGGGCCGAACTACCCGTTCGATCCCGACCTGGTTTCAGTCGCGGGCGAACTGGTCCAGACGTGGGGTCAGCTCCGTCAGGAATGACGCCAAAAATGACCAAAGCCCTGTCGCTGTTTCGCTAGAAACAGCCACAGGGCTTTGTTTAAGAAATCCGGCAGCGACCTACTCTCCCAGGGACTCCCGTCCCAAGTACCATCGGCGCTGGAGGGCTTAACTTCCGTGTTCGGGATGGGAACGGGTGTGACCCCTCCGCTATCGCCACCGAAATCTGTTGTCAATATGCCCCAACACTCTCGAAGAGAGTCCTGTGCATACTGCACGATCTTGATAATTCCATAGCGAGCACGAGTCTCAAATACTCGGGATATCCCGAATATCGAAGTCATTAGTGTTAAAAAGCCTCTCGGCCGATTAGTACAGGTCAGCTTCATGTGTTGCCACACTTCCACGTCCTGCCTATCAACGTAGTCACCTACTACAGGCCTTACTTAATATGGCAGAATTCATCTTGAAACGGGTTTCCCACTTAGATGCTTTCAGCGGTTATCCCTTCCGTAGGTCGCCAACCAGCCATGCTCCTGGCGGAACAACTGGCACACGAGAGCTACGTTCAACCCGGTCCTCTCGTACTAGGGTCAACCTTTCTCAATTCTGCTTCGGCTGCGGAGGATAGGGACCGAACTGTCTCACGACGTTCTAAACCCAGCTCGCGTACCGCTTTAATGGGCGAACAGCCCAACCCTTGGGACCTGCTTCAGCCCCAGGATGCGATGAGCCGACATCGAGGTGCCAAACCTTCCCGTCGATATGGACTCTTGGGGAAGAT
>CALHFG010000008.1 GCA_938029215.1 uncultured Acidimicrobiales bacterium
GCAATAGACAAAGGGAACTTACATTGGCTTTCGGGCGACTGCGTAGACTGTGACCGTGTCCCAAACCGTGTATGACGCCGTTGGAGGCAAACCGTTCTTTGTCGAACTGGTCGACGACTTCTATGACCGGGTCCAGGCTGACGACGTTCTGATGGCCGTGTATCCCGATGATCTCAGCGAGCCGCGCCGGACGACCGCAGGTTTCTTGGCGCAGTATTGGGGCGGCCCACCTGACTACAGCGAAGAACGAGGTCACCCTCGCCTTCGCATGAGGCATGCACCTTTCGTGATCCGGCAACGGGAACGAGACCATTGGCTGAACCACATGTTGGCGGCCGTTTCGGCCACGGTAAAAACCCACCAGGTCCCTCATGAGGTCGAAGCCGCAATGAATGGCTACTTCGAGCACGCCAGCACGGCGATGATCAATACCGCGGAGCTTTCCAATGGCTGACGAACCGGGTGCGGTAGCGACGCCAGAAGCAAACTCGGAAAAGTTCGCCGAGCACGTACAACCTCACATCCCCCTGCTGTATGCAACTGCACACACACTCACTCGCAATTCCACTGAGGCCGAAGACCTTGTCCAAGACACACTGCTTCGAGCGTTTCGTGCGATCGAACGCTTCGACGGTGCTTACCCGAAGGCATGGCTCCTCACGATCCTGCGAAACACCAACATCAACCGTGGTCAGAAAAAGAAGCCGTTCTTGTTCGACAACCCCGATGACCCTTCGGCCGACATTCCCGATGAGGTGACGCCCGAAGACATCATTGTTGAGCCGGTCTTTGACCATGCGGTTCAAACAGCGTTGGATGAGCTTCCCGGCGCCTTCCGTGCGGTCGTCGACCTGGTCGATGTCGGTGGCTTGAGCTATGCCGAGGCAGCCGAGTTGTTGGATATTCCAGTCGGAACAGTGATGAGTCGACTACATCGGGGAAGAGGACGCATCCGAAAGCGGTTATCTTCTACGACAGTAGCCAATCGTCCCCTTCGGAGTTCTTAACCCAATGAAGATGCTGATCGCAGATCTCATGAATCGCCTCCGTGGGCGCATGACGTGTGCCGAGACCCTGGTGCTGCTTCAGCAGTACTTGGATGGGGAACTCACCGTCGAGGAAGCACGAGCGGTGGCGGTCCACCTAGACTCCTGCACGCGCTGTGATGAAGAGTCTGAGATCTACCGCCAGATCAAGGCGTCGATCGGTGCGGCTTCTGAAGTTCACGACTCCGATGTGCTGGAACGTCTCCAGCGATTCGGCGAACGAGTGGGCAACGGCGAAGTTAGCTGACTGAATCATCTCGCGTCAGCAACAGACTCCTGTTAGGCTGGCCGTCATGCAGTCGTTGAGCAACACCCTCGGTGCTGACTCTGGTGTTCGCGCGCTCCTCCTTGAGCTCGACCTTCGACTTCTGTGCCCGACCGCCTAAACCGGCGAGTCGGGAGCACAACTAGGGCCGTCTCGGCCACCTCAGCAGGGATGTCCTGTCCTTGCTCTGCCACAGAAGAACGAATCACAGAACGAGAACAGACATGACGAACACACCCTTGAACAACAAACCTGGCATTCTGCCGATCGAGAAGTACCAGGCGTTTGCGCCGATCCCCATCCCGGATCGCACCTGGCCCGACAAGGTCATCGAAACGACCCCGCTGTGGTGCAGCGTGGACCTCCGCGATGGCAATCAGGCCCTAATCGAACCTATGGACGCAGAGCGAAAGCTCATGATGTTCCAGCACCTGGTAGAGGTGGGCTTTACCGAGATTGAGGTCGGCTTTCCTGCAGCTTCGGACACCGACTTCGACTTTGTGCGAAAGATCATCGAAGAGGACCTGATCCCCGACAACGTCGCCATCCAGGTACTCACCCAAGCCCGCCCCGAACTGATCAAACGAACCTATGAGAGTTTGATCGGTGCCAAGAACGTGATCGTGCACCTCTACAACAGCACGTCAACGGTTCAACGCCGGGTGGTGTTCGGGCTCGACGAGGACGGCATTGTTGACATCGCCATCAACGGTGCCCGGGAATGCAAAAAGAATGAGCCGATGCTCGAAGGCACCAACGTTCGGTACGAGTACTCCCCTGAGAGCTTCACCGGCACCGAGCTACCGTTCGCGAAACGGATCTGTGAGGCGGTGCTCGACGAGTTTGGAGCAACGCCGGACAACAAGGTCATTCTGAACCTGCCAGCCACCGTCGAGGTGAGCACCGCCAATATCTATGGCGACATGATCGAATGGTTCCACCGCAACATCGACCGCCGAGACTCGGTCGTCCTGTCGCTTCATCCCCACAACGACCGGGGCACCGGCGTTGCGGCCGCCGAATTTGGCGTGATGGCAGGCGCTGACCGAGTGGAGGGAACCCTCTTCGGTAACGGTGAGCGCACCGGAAACGTCGACATTGTGACTCTCGCTCTCAACCTTTTCAGCCAAGGCGTCGATCCCGAGCTCGACTTTTCCAAGATCAACGAGTCCCGTCGTATCGCCGAGCACTGCAACCAACTGCCGGTTCATCCGCGCCACCCCTACGTTGGGGATCTGGTCTACACCGCCTTCAGCGGCAGTCACCAAGACGCCATCAAGAAGGGCTTCGACGCGATGGCTGCCACCCAGCAGACGCTGTGGGAGGTTCCCTACCTGCCGATCGACCCCAAGGACGTCGGGCGCACCTACGAAGACGTGATCCGCGTCAACAGCCAGTCGGGTAAGGGTGGCGTTGCTTACCTTCTCAAGACCGAACAGGAGCTAGATCTCCCCCGGCGGCTCCAGATCGAGTTCACCCGGGTGATTCAGCAGATCACCGACACCACCGGCAAAGAGGTGAGCGGCAACGAGATTTGGGACACGTTCCGAAACCATTATCTGGCCGCTTCGAAGCCCTACGAGCTCGTTTCGTTTAGCAGCTTCCAGAATGCCGCCGGGGCCGACCGAACCCGGCTTGCGGCCATTATCCGTGTCGACGGATCCGAGATCGAGATCGAAGGTGAGGGCAGCGGCTCGGTGGATGCCTTCGCCTCAGCGATGGCAGCCCACGCAGGCAAGTCGATCCGAGTTCTCGACTACCACGAGCATGGCATCGGCGCCGGTTCCGACGCTCTCGCCGTGAGCTATATGGAGATGCAGATCGGCGAGGAAGAGGTGTGGGGGGTCGGCCAGCACGGCGACATCACCACGTCGTCGCTCCGAGCCATCCTCTCTGCGCTCAACCAGACAGCCTGATCACAGGCTCAGGTGGTGGGCCGGTCCGCTACTCGCCCGCAAACTCGCACAGGCGAAACACGTCGATTCCCTGATCTCGAAGACGGTCCGCTCCGCCGAGATCAGGGAGGTCGATCACAAAGGCAGCACCAACGACCTCGGCCCCAAGCTGACCGATGAGACCGATCGCGGCTTCCGCGGTTCCGCCGGTCGCAATGAGGTCGTCGACGACCAAAACTCGATCGCCCGGCTTGGCCGCGTCGTCATGGACCTCGACCGTTGCCTCCCCGTATTCGAGTTGATAGGAACGCTCGATTGTCGACCAAGGCAGTTTGCCCTTTTTGCGAACGGGCAGAAAGCCGGCACCTAACTGATGGGCCATCGCACCGGCCAAGATGAACCCGCGGGCCTCGATGCCCGCAACGTAGTCAATCGATTGGCCCTGATACTTGTCAACGAGCTGATCGATAGCCAGCCGCAACCCGTCCGGATCCGCGAACAGGGTTGTGATGTCACGGAACATGATCCCGGGATGAGGGAAGTCGGGAATCGTTCGGATGTAGCGTTCGATGCTCATGAAGAGCTCCTGAGCCTAGAAGATGGGGTCGTCCCATTCATCAGCGAGTTCTCGGTTGGCGGGTACCGACTCGACCGACCGAGCATTGATGATGAACTGATTGAGCTTGGTGGCGTCCTTGATACCGGGTCGTTTCTCAACTCCCGAGGCCACGTCGACGCCCCAGGGACGTACGGTCTCGATCGCTTCAACGACATTGTCTGGTGTAAGGCCGCCAGCCAGGATGAAATCACGATCGATGGGATTGTCTCGGAGGATGTTCCAGTCGAACGTTTCTCCAGAGCCCGGTTGCGGCGCATCGATGAGAAACCGGACCTTTCCGAATGCTTCGTGCTCAATCATCGCCCGGGACCCGGCGGGAACTGCCCGGATCACGCTGGGCACCCGTTCGTTGATCCACGCGGTCTCTTCTGGACTCTCATTGCCATGTAACTGAACCGCACGAATTCCGGTGCGCCGGGTGATGTCGACAACCCGATCCTGGGCCTCGTTTCGGAACACTCCAACGGTCAGAACATTGGCCGGCAGTCGTTCAATGATCGACCGAACCCGACCCGGGGTGACCTGACGAGACGATGGTGCGAAAATAAATCCGACCGCGTCGGCGCCCAACCCGGCTGCGAGCAGAGCGTCCTCAACATTGGTCATCCCGCAGATCTTGATGAACATGACAACCTCTCCACTCCGCTGCGCCCAGTGTATGTACTTCGTATCGGGGTGCCTGCCACCAAGACCATCTCTATGATGACGCCGTGGCCGCCACCTATCTCGACAACATCCTCGCCTTCCATCGCGAGCGCGCCGCCAACGACGAGCGCAGCGAAGCCTGGCTCCACGAAGCCATAACATCGGCCATGGCAGCGGACCCTCTGAACTCCCTTCCCCGCGGGTTCGCCAATGCGCTGGCGAACGACGGCCTTTCAGTGATCAGCGAAGTGAAGCGTCGGAGCCCATCCAAGGGCGACCTGTTCGCCGGCCTGGATCCGGCCGAGGTGGCGCAGTCGTACCAGCGCGGTGGCGCGGCTTGCCTATCGGTTCTCACCGACACCGAACACTTCGGTGGCTCCACAATGGACCTCGTGAACGCCCGGGCCGCGGTCGATCTTCCTGTGATTCGCAAAGACTTCACCGTCGACCGGCGCGACATCCTCGACGCCCGGCTGATGGGGGCTGACTGCGTGCTCCTCATCGTCGCCGCACTGAACGACGACGAGCTCAATGAGTTCTCCGAGCTCGCCCGCCAACTGGGGTTGGACGCGCTCGTCGAAACCCATGACGAGGCCGAAGTCGAGCGAGCCGTGGCCGCTGGAGCCAACTTGATCGGCGTCAACCAACGCGATCTCGTTACCTTCGAAGTCGACACCAACCGAGCGGTCCGGGTTCGGGAAGCCATCCCGGCCGGGGCCATCGCAGTGGCCGAGAGCGGTGTCCAAGGCCCCGAGGACGCGGCGATCCTGTCCGAAGCGGGCTACCACGCAGTGCTCGTGGGCGAATCACTTGTAACCGCCGACGACACCGAAGGCGCCGTGCGGGCCCTCGTTAATCTGTAGCTGGCTGCTTCGCTTCCACGGTGGCGGTCACATCGTCGACGGTAAGTTCAGCGGCGTCGAATGCGGAACGCTTTATGGAGGCCAATGCAACCCAGCCGCCATCGAGCCCCGCCACGCTCGTCAGTACACCTGCGGCGACGTCGTCGAGCATCGGTTCCGTACCGACTGCGGGCGCTGAGCCTGTGCCGCTAAGGACCCGTGTCTGGCGTGGAGTGTTGTTGCCCCGGCTGTCGGTCCGGGCAACCAACTCCTGGCCCGTGTAGCAACCCTTGGTGAAATCGGCCGACATGTCGACGACGCCCAGTTCGGCAGGGATCGTTTTCTCGTGATACTCGCTGCCAAACGAGGGAATCCCAGCCGCGATCCGCAACGGCTCGACCAGGCCCGACTCAGCCTCCGCTGTGTACAGCTTTCCGGCTGGACCGAACAAATCGGCACCAGCGAGCGAGGGCCAAAGTAGCGGCACGACACCAAGCGCTCCATCCAGGACCGAGGATCCGGCGGGAAGCTCGTCGGGCGAACTGGCCCGAACCGACACCACCGCTTCCTGCGTTACCAAAATGTCTGCCTTGGTCCCCAACTTGAACCGTTCGAGCCGAGCCAGGATCGCCTCGCCACCACCCTCGTCAACGATCAGGTGAAACGACTCTTCGCCAGTGCGCACGATGCGGAACCAGGCGACCATATGTCCCTGCGGTTGCAGAAGAAGCGATTGACGACAATCGCCAACGCTCATCGAAGCTACGTTTTGTGAAAGCTGGCCTTGCAGGTACGTCTCGGCCTGAGGGCCGATGACCGACACGACATCAAGTACGCGCGTATCGGCGACCAGAAATGGCGTTGGAATCAGTGAGGGAAGCGATCGGGTTGATGACACGGGTGCAAGTATGCTCCGGGCTGCCGGTTTTCTCGCACCGTCCGCCCATCAATGCTGTTTCCCACCTTCACATTTGGAGTCTTTTTCCTCTTCGTCACGATCGGTCATGCCGTCGTGCGTCGCTCCATGACGTTCTGGAAACCGTTCATGCTGGCGGCATCGTTTGTGTTCTACGGCTGGTTCGATGTATGGCTCACCGCTCTCTTGGCCGCCTCGATCGTCTTCAACTGGGGCATGGGCTTCGCCATTTCGGAAAACGATCGACGACCCAAAGAGCTTGTCGCTATCGGCGTTGCTGTCAACCTCGCGGTCCTGGGATTCTTCAAATATTTCTTGTTCTTCACCGATTCGATTACGTCGGTTTTGGGGACCAGTGGTCCGGCGATTGCGATTCTGCTCCCGATCGGGATTTCCTTCTTCACGTTCCAGGGCATCAGCTATCTGGTGGATGTTCATCGTCGACAAATCGAAAGCCACGAGCTCATCGACGTGGCGCTCTACCTAGCATTCTTCCCTCAGCTGGTCGCCGGCCCGATTGTGCGAGCAACCGAGTTCCTGCCCCAACTCCAGCGCCAGTCGATCCGACCAACCGTTGCCTCGGGCGAGGCAGCCTGGATGATCGGCCGCGGACTTTTCAAAAAGGTCGTGGTCGCTAACTACCTCGCCCAGTTCGTCGTCGATCCGGTGTACGAGGCGCCCAATCGAGCGTCCCAGGTAGAGCTCATCACCGCGTTCTACGGCTATGCGATTCAGATCTATGCCGACTTCAGCGGCTACACCGATATTGCAATCGGCATCGCGTTGCTACTTGGCTTCGACTTCCCGAAGAACTTTGACTCGCCGTACCGCTCCCTGTCGGTCACCGAGTTCTGGCGACGCTGGCACATGACCTTGAGTCGGTGGCTACGCGACTACCTCTACATTCCGCTCGGAGGGAATCGCGGGAGCAAGCTCTTCACCTATCGAAACCTCTTTCTAACAATGCTGCTCGGCGGACTCTGGCACGGCGCTCAGTGGAACTTTGTTGTGTGGGGAGCCCTCCATGGCGGCTGGCTCATGCTGGAACGCCTCACAGGCCAGTTCAAGGTGCCATCTGCAGTGCGGTGGGTCATCACCTTCCACGTCGTCACGATCGCATGGGTTCTCTTCCGAGCGCCATCGTTTGGTCACGCAACCGAGGTGTTCACCGGCATCTTCACCGCTTCTGTGGGACTCGACGACATCAACCTCGTGGCGTGGGGCATGATCGCGCTCGCCCTCCTTGTCCAACTCCAACCGGTCGATCGGGCCCGAGATGTTCTTGAACGATTCGCCACCTGGGATCCTCTGGCACAGGGCGCGGCACTGGCATGCTGGGTAGCGGTCATCGTCGGCGTGAGCCCGCCCGGCGTGCAACCATTCATCTACTTCCAGTTCTGATGCGATCACTTCTCGAACACAAGGGCGCACCCGCATCGAGGCACCAAACCGCCCGGCATGCTGCGCCCGAGCCACTGACCACAACCCACCGGTTTGAGGCGTTCCGTGTGCTGCTCGGAACGCTGCTCACCCTGGTTCTCACGGCCTTTCTCACCTCAGCGAAGTTGGTCGAGATCGCCGACCGAATGGAGTTCGGGCCCGAACGTGATCGCTGGCTTCACACCGCCGAGATCGTGCACGAGGCCAGCGCCACCCTCTACCTCGACAAACCAGGCGAGCTGATTCGATCCGTCGTCCGTTATGACGAGGGGCCAAGAAACGACGGACCCATCGACGACGTCGTCATCGGCGATCTGGCATTGGCCGCCGAGACGGACGCAGTCATCGACCCGACGCCAATGGAGGTCGAAGAGCCCACCGTCCAGATCCTTGGCATGTCACCAGAACCAGCGCCGGCGGATCCGCCGATCGAGTCAGAGGCAACGGAAACGCCGCCAGATCCCCCGCAAGAACCTCCGTCTGAGATCCCGGCGTTGCGACAGATCGACGACTCATTGCCGCTACGACTGTGGATGGGCGGCGACAGCCTGGGCCAATTCATGGCCGCCCACATCGCCTACCGAATCGCTCCCCCGGACAGAACCGATATCCAAATCGACTATCACATCTCCACCGGCCTCGCCCGGCCCGACTATTTCGACTGGCCAGCTCGACTCACCAGTGTCATCTCCGGCGAAGACCGCCCCGAAGCCATTGTCTACATGGTCGGGGGCAACGATGACCAGGCGATGAAGTTCCAGAACACTGCGTTGGAGGTGTCCACCCCCGAATGGAGGGAGGAGTACCGTCGCCGCGTCGGGCTCATGATGGACGTGACGGCCTATGCGGATACTCGACTGATTTGGGTACTGCTCCCACCGATGCAAGAGGAGCGGCGCGAGATCATCTCCAACGAGATCAACACCATCGTCACCGAACAAGCCGAGCAGCGGCCCTGGGTCTCGGTCATCGATATCGACGACCTCTTCGTCGACGACGCCGGCATCTACTCCCAGTTTGTCAGGGACCCGTCCGGAGAGCAGCAACTGGCTCGGCAGGCCGATGGGGTACATATCACCGAAACTGGCAGCCGCTGGGTGGCGGACCGACTCTGGGAAGAAATAGTGGGGTTGTGGGACACGGTGGAAGCTCCGACCCAGACCGAACCCGCAGACGTCAGCCCCGCCCCGGCTGAGCCGATTGCGGTCTCCCCCGACGAATAGGGAACTACAAAGACTTTGCCCTAGGCACCGCCATCGTTCCCTCGAAGGCTCCGTCGTTGAAGGTCAGTTCAAACCCCAGTGAACGAAACAGGCTCAGGCCGGGGCGGTTCTGCGGGTGGACGAACACCTCGTACTCGGCAATACCGTTGATCCGAGCAGGGGCATCCAGGGCCGAGAGCATCCGACGGGCCAGTCCGTGGCCTCGAGCAGGGGCCGACACGACCACCGCCAATTCGGCTACTCCCTCGCGCCCGGCAGGCTTGATATAGCGTGCGACCCCAACGCATACTCCGCCAGAGAAGGCACCGACGGCAACATGGTCGGTGCCATTCATTCCGGTGAGCATGTCGAGCACGGCGCTTGAGTAGACGGGCATCGAGCGGAAAAAGCGGTAATAGCGGTCGAACTCGGACAGGGATTCAAACACACCGATCACGTGATCGCTGTCGTTCTTATCGAGTTCCATGATGTGGACCGGTGCGGTCAGAGCGGGCGGGGCAAGTAGTTCAGTAGACATGCCTCAATGGTGAAGAACTACTTGTCCCGTGGCTTGGAGCTGAGATGGAGAAGTTCTGGAGGTTGGTTGAAGGACTACAACCGGGCCCAACCTCGACGCTCAACCACTCCCGACTTGGTCTAAGACCTACGCGCAGCACTCATCTGGTTGGCCGCTGCGACCGAAGAAAGTAGCGCCCGGGCCTTGTTCTGACACTCGAGATCTTCCATCTCCGGGTCCGAGTCGGCGACAACACCGGCGCCGGCCTGCACCGAAGCCAACCCGTCAGAGCACACCATTGTCCGAATCGTGATCGCCGTGTCGAAGGTGCCATTGAAACCGAAGTAGCCGACCACGCCCGAGTAGGGGCCCCGCTTCACCGGTTCGAGCTCATCGATGATCTCCATGGCTCGAACCTTTGGCGCTCCCGAGACCGTTCCTGCAGGCAGTGTTGCTCGGAGCACATCGACAACGGAAGCACCGTCCCGAAGATCGCCTTCCACCTGGCTCGTGAGATGCATCACGTGGCTGTACTTCTCGAGCGTCATCATCTCGGTGACTTCGAGCGATCCGAATTCAACGACGCGACCGAGGTCGTTGCGAGCAAGATCAACCAGCATCACGTGTTCGGCTCGCTCCTTGGGGTCTTCGGCTAGTTCGGCCGCCAAACGACGATCGTGGGCGTCATCGCGGCCCCGGAATCTCGTGCCGGCGACAGGGCGCGAAACCACTCGCCCCTGCTGAACCTGAACGAGCGGTTCGGGAGAGCAGCCAATAAGCGTGACTTCAGGATTGCGAAGCAAGTACATGTACGGGCTCGGATTCACCTGCCGGAGCACCCGGTACACGTCGGTGTCGTCCGCTTCCAGCGGGAACTCGAACCGTTGCGAGAGGACCACCTGAAAGATGTCTCCCGCAACGATGTAGTCCTTGGCTGCGGCGACCGCCTGCTGATAAAGCCCGGAACCCAGAGAGGACTTGACCTCGGGCATTGGTTGCTCGGCGGCCAATTGGAACATCGGTTCATCCACCGGGCTGGCTCCGTCGGCCGCGAGCGTGTGTAGACGAGCGACCGCGTCGTCGTAGGCCGCGTCGATCTGGACGTCGGACGCTCGCTCGGGCAACACCGCCACCGAGGCGAGCAGCACTCGCTGCCGCCAGTGGTCATAGGCTGCGATGTCACCGACCACGTGAATAATCGCGTCCGGATAACCCCGGTCGTCCTTTGGCGTGTCCGGAAGCCGCTCAATCTCTCGAACAACGTCGTATCCAAAGAATCCAACGAGCCCGGCGCCAAGAGGTGGATCGTCGGGGTTGACGGGCGATGTGAGGGTCGTGATGAGGTGATCGACAGCAGCGAGTATTCCGCGATCCACAGGGAGGTCGGGAACCGCCAGGTCGCCAACGACTTCGACGGTCAACCCGCGCGCGGTCAATGTTGCAAGTGGACGGCGACCCACAAAGCTGTACCGACTCCAACGCTCACCGTGTTCTGCAGATTCCAGCAGAAAGCCCGGCTCATCGCCTACACAGCGCAGGAACGCGCTGACTGGTGTGGTGAGGTCGGCCAACAGTTCGGCGCGAACCGGGATTGCCCGGTACGTGCTGGCAAGTTCTCGAAACTCCTCTCGGGTCACGTCGACGAGCAGGTTCATGCCAGCTCGCGGTCGAAACCGGTGAGGTCGGTGAAGAAGCAGTTCTCGGCCCCTGTGTGGCATGCAGGACCAGCCGGGTTCACCCGAACCAATAACGTGTCACCATCGCAGTCGAGCGCCATCGAAACGATTGTCTGGGTGTTACCCGACGTTGCCCCTTTGTGCCAGAGCTCGGATCGAGACCGGCTCCAGAACACCGTCTCACCCTTTGCCTTGGAGAGCTCGATCGACTCGGCACTCATCCACGCCATCATCAGCACATCACCAGTGCGGGCATCCTGCACGATCGCGGGAACCAGGCCGTCGGCATTGAACCGCACGCTTTCTACGTCAGCCATGATCAGAGATACAGCCCGGTCGGTGAGTCATCGAGGCGCTCGGCCGCAACCGCATGAATGTCTCGCTCCCGAAGCATTAAGTAGTCGGTGCCGCCAACTTCGACTTCGTATCGATCCTCGGGATTGAACAGCACACGATCATGGAGCTGCATCGATCGTACGTTCGGGCCGTGGGCCACGACCTCGGCCCATGTCAGCCGCTTGCCCACCTGGGCAGTTGCGGGAATGAGGATGCCGCCGCCACTCTTTCGTTCCCCGTCAGGCCCTTCGGTCTTGACCAGCACCCGATCGTTCAACATCTTGATCGGCAGCTTCGATTTGTCCACCCTTAGAGGATAGAGGGCACGCTCTCAACCAAGGCGGCCTCAGGGGCAGGGGCGTACGGTCAGACCTGCCGCGGTCATATGGTCCTTGGCTTCGGCCACGGTGTGCTCGCCAAAGTGAAAGATGCTGGCAGCCAAGACAGCGTCCGCTCCGGCCTCGAGTGCTCCGGCCGTGAGGTGATCCAACGTGCCGACTCCCCCGGAGGCGACGACCGGGATGTTTGTCCGCTCCACCACCGCCTTGGTCAGCGTCAGCTCGAAGCCTTCCTTCGTACCGTCGCGGTCCATCGACGTGAGCAAGATTTCGCCAGCACCACGTTGTTCGGCTTCGACGGCCCAGGCGACCGCATCGACACCCGATGCGCGGCGTCCGCCATGAGTGAACACCTCGTAGCCGCTCTCGGTCTCGCTGGAACTGCGGGCATCGATCGCCACAACGCAGCACTGCGATCCGAACTCGTCGGCAATCTCAGTGATCAGGTCTGGGCGAGCTAAGGCAGCCGACATGATCGAGACCTTGTCGGCCCCCGCCCGAAGCAGCCTTCGAGCGTCGTCGACGGATCGGACTCCTCCGCCGATCGTGAACGGAATGAATACCTTTTCGGCAACTGCGGCGGCCATCGCCACCGTGGTGTCCCGATTCTCGTGAGAGGCGGTGATGTCGAGGAACACCAGCTCATCGGCGCCCTGAGCGTCGTAGGCCGCGGCCAACTCGACGGGGTCTCCGGCGTCGCGAATGTCAACGAAGTTGATGCCCTTTACTACTCGGCCCTTGTCTACGTCGAGGCAGGGGATGACGCGCACAACCTTCATAGGGCCAGCTCCTGCAATCGGCTCACGGCCTCGGCTACCGAGAAGGCACCCTCATAGATCGCCCGCCCGGCAATCACCCCTTCGAGGGAGCGTTGACCAGACTCGACCTCGACCGAGATTCCGGCCAACCGGACAACGTCGTGGAGAGAACCAACACCACCGGACGCGATGATTGGAACGTTCGATTGAGCCAGCAATTCAGCCAGACCACCGGCGTCAGGACCTTCCATCGTTCCGTCTCGGGCGATGTCAGTAGCGATGATGGCCGAAACGCCAACGTCGGAGAACCGAGCGGCCGCCTCGCCCACGGTCACATCGGTGGTCTCGGTCCACCCATGGGTGGCGATCAAACCGTCTCGGGCGTCGAGGCCCACCGCAACCGGCTGCCTTTTGGCTACCTGGGCAACGAGGTCGGGGTTCTCGACTGCCGCGGTGCCAATGACAACCCGCGCAACGCCGAGCTCGGCGAGTGCCGAAGCAGCTTCAACCGAGCGAACCCCGCCGCCGACCTGCACCGGCACATCAACGGCGGCACAGACCGCCGCGATAGACGCGTGGTTGGTGGCAGTGCCGGACTTTGCGGCATCGAGATCGACCATGTGGATCCATCCCGCTCCCTGGTTGGCGAACTCGAGCGCTTGTGCTGCAGGGTCGTTGCCGTAGGTGGTGGCCTGGTCGTAGTCGCCTTTAAGAAGACGCACACACGCGCCATCTAGCAGGTCGATCGCCGGGTAGAGAATCACGCCGACACCTCATGGATCGATTGCACCCAATTGGCGAGCAAGGACAGACCGGCCTGGGAAGACTTCTCGGGGTGACATTGGGTCGCCCAGACGTTTCCGACGCCCACCACGGCGTTGACGGGACCGCCGTAGTCGACCGTCGCAACCGTGTTCTCGTTTACCGGAGCGGCATAGGAGTGAACGAAATACAGCCAAGGATCTTCGAGTCCAGCCATCGAGGGATGGTCGCCGCGGCAAATTTGCAGCCGATTCCATTGCATCTGTGGTCGTTTGACATGACTGGGCAGAAGCTCGACCTCGCCCGGCAGTACGCCAAGACCATCGACACCCGGAGACTCCTCGCTGGCGTCGTACAGCAGCTGCATCCCAACGCAGATCCCAATGAATGGCCGCCCGCTACCTGCAGCACTGATCGCTTGCTCGCCCAGGCCCGAGTCGTGCAGGGCTCGCATACAGGCGCCAAATGCTCCAACCCCCGGAAGGACAACGGCATCGGCGTCGGCAATCAAGCCCGAATCGGCGGTGAGATGAGCCTCAGCGCCAACCCGAAGCAGTGCCTTTTGCGCCGATCTCAGGTTGCCGATTCCGTAGTCCAAGACCGCAACCAGCGGCCGAGTCACAGAACTCCCTTGGTCGAGGGAATGCCACCGCCGCCGTCGAGACGAACCGCATCTCGCAGGCAACGCGCCAGCCCCTTGAAGCTGGCCTCGATAATGTGATGCACGTTGGATCCGTACTCGAGCTCCACATGGAGCGTGATTCCCGCGGCTGTGGCAAAGCTCTGCATCACGTGCTCGGCCAGCGAAGGGTCAAACGGAGGTGTGCCCAGAGGAATCGCCTCGGGCATCGTCACCCGCCACACGAAGTACGGACGCCCAGAGAGGTCGAGCGCCACACGCACGAGCGCTTCATCCAACGGGTAGAAACCGCTGGCGAAGCGACGTACACCAACCTTGTCTCCCAAGGCTTCGCGAAACACCTCGCCAATGACGATGGCGGTGTCTTCCACCGTGTGGTGGGCATCGATGTGAATGTCGCCCTCAGCCTTTACGGTCAGGTCGAAACCGCCATGGCGGCCCAACTGGTCCAGCATGTGGTCATAGAAGGGAACACCGGTTGATATATCAGTGGTTCCAGACCCATCAAGATCGATGGAAACCTCGATCGAGGTCTCCTTTGTCGAACGGCTTTTTGACGCTTTCCTCACCCGTTCAGTGTGCCAGCGCCAACAGGTCTTTCAGTGTGCTGAGTGAATGCGGTGACTATCCGCACAGCATATTCGGACTTGAGTTAAGTTACCCATACCAGGTTCCCGCCACCTGGTAGCAGCGATTTGGGGATCCGCCGCCCCGAATTGCGCCGCTGGCGCCCCTTTTGGGGCGCCAGTGATCGTTTTGGACCAACCTCATGGCTTGGTTGAACCGCATCGCGGCGGTTGTGGCAGGTCGAAGCTTTGCGACGGGAGCGACCTGGTTGTCCGATACGCTCACCCGCGAAGGGGCCAATGTGACCAACAACGTGACGAACAACGCGAAGACACAACTCGACAAGGTGGCTCTCGGAACGATCGCCAACAGTCTCGATGATCTGGTACACCGGCTGAGCTCAGAAACCAAGAAGGCCGGTGAGAACGACGAAATCACCTCGGCCCTTCTTGACGTCGAGCGGCAACTCCAGTCGTGTGCGCGCCGGTTGAATTCGACCCTCAAAAAGAGCCGCTGACAGTTACCGTGGGGCTGTGCTCAACAGACTTGATCTACGCGGTCGTGGTACCGACCTAGCCGGCCTCCTCCCCCGCCCCAACCTGGCCGGTGGAGCTCCTCGCGACGCGGTCGCTTCGATCATCGAGGCCGTCCGGCACCGAGGGGACGACGCTGTCGTCGAGTTCACTTCATCGTTCGACGGTGTAGACAATCAGAACTACCGGGTCGATCCCCAGGATCTGCACGCTGCGTTACAGAGCCTCCAGCCTGACCTTCGGTCCGCGCTCGACGCGGCGATCGAGAACGTGCGGGTATTCCACGAGCATCAGCTGCGCGATGAGGAAGTTGTGCAACGGACCGGCATGACCATCCGCGCATTTCAGAAGCCGGTGCGTCGAGCCGGGCTGTACGTGCCCGGCGGACGAGCGGTCTATCCCAGCACCGTCGTGATGACTGCGGTGCCAGCTCGGGTCGCCGGCGTCGAACAGATCGCACTGTGTGTCCCACCGGACCGCACCACGGGCAAGGTGTCACCGGTTGTATTGGCTGCCGCTGCCCTCTCGGGTGTGGACGAGGTCTATGCCGTTGGCGGTGCTCAGGCGATCGCCGCGATGGCTTATGGCACCGACACCATTCAGGCCGTCGACGTCATCGCTGGACCCGGCAACATCTATGTGGCGCTCGCCAAGCAACAGGTCGCGGGAGACGTGGGCATTGCGGCGGCGTTCGCCGGCCCATCTGAGGTCGTCGTGGTTGCCGACGAAAGCGCCAATCCCGAGTTCGCCGCAATCGATGTGATCCTCCAAGCCGAACATGGACCCGACGGGCTGGCGTGGCTCGTCACCTGGGATGAGGCGGTGGCAGATGCGGTATGTGCAGCAGGCGAAGCGTACCTATCACGCTCTCCGCGAGCGGATGAAGTTCGCAGCACCCTGGCCGAAGGCGGCTATGTCGCCCTCGTCGACGGGCCCGAAGCGGCGGTCGCAGTCGTCGATGCGATTGCGCCCGAGCACCTCGAGCTGCAGATCGACGGCGCGGTCGATCTGGCCCGCACCGTCACCAATGCCGGCGCCATTTTCTGCGGACATTTGGCACCAGCGTCGGTCGGCGACTACCTGGCTGGCCCCAGCCACGTTCTTCCCACATTTGGATCGGCTCGTTTTGCCTCGGCGCTAACCGTCACCGACTTTCTGCGTGATCATCACATCGTCACCATCGAACAGTCAGGGATCGATGATCTCGGCCCGCACGTCATTGCTCTAGCCGAGGTGGAAGGGCTCGCAGCTCACGCCGAGTCGGTTCGTCTACGGCTGTCTTAGGCTGAATGCGTGGATATTCGACTCTTCGACTCATCCGACCTGCCGAGTCGTAACACTGCCCTGGACCAGGGCGACAAAATCCTGAACGATCAACTCCCCGCACTGCAGGTCGATGACCGTTTCCACAACGAGCCGGCACGGGTGGGGGTCCTCGGCCCAAGCGACGCTCCAATCGGTGTTGCCTCAATCACCGCCACCAGCCGTCGCGAAGGTAGCTCGTTGCCTCCTTGGACCATGCAGTTGGTGCTGCGAACGGGGTCGGAAGACTCGCTGTGTTCGCTGGTTAGCGGCCTCCTTCCCTCCTCGGGGGCCGAGGTTTGGATTCGACCCGAACATCAGACGGTCACCGACGAGGTTCAACGCTGCTGGCCCGATGCCTACAACTGCAGACGTCTTCACCTCATGGCTGTCGACCTTCCGGTCGCCACCGAGCCAATCCCGACCCGAGCACTGAACCCGAACGACGAAGCAGACCTCGAAGCCGTGGTCCGGGTCAACAACGCCGCGTTCAGCGCACACCCTGATCAAGCCGGTATGACCGTCGACTCGGTCAGGGCCAAATTGGCCGGTATCGGCCATGGTGCACAGGGCGTAAGGCTCGCCGAGATCGATGGCGTTATCAACGGCTTTTGCTGGACCCAGATTCACCATCAGAGAAACCTTGGCGAGATCTCGGTGATCGGCCTTCATCCCGACGTGCACGGCCGCGGTCTCGGCGCTCCGATGACCGCAGCAGGCCTTCACTGGATGCATCGACAAGGCCTCTCGCAGGCAATCTTGTACGTAGAGGCTGGCAACACCGCCGCCGTCAAGAGCTATCGGCGTCTCGGATTTCACGTTGCCCACGACGACGTGTCGTGGATGATTCCGGGGGCTCAATGAGCGATCCACACGCGGAGGTTTCGAGCGATCAGCTCAAGAGGATTCTCAAAATTCAAGAGACACCCCGGGCCGCTATGCCCGAGCAAGCCTCCCTCCTCGATCTCGATCGACAAGGGCTCGCTGCCTTTTTGTCCGACGAACCTCGCTTCCGCACCGATCAGGTCTGGACCGCGATAAACGAAAAGGGCTTGCAGCCAGACGAAATCACATCGATCCCGCTCACCCTTCGGACCAAACTCAACGAAGCGTTCCCCCAACCGCTCGACATGGTCGCCCAGCAGACCTCCTCCGATGGTCGCACCACAAAGTCCCTGTTCTCACTAGATGGCGGGGCCCAGATCGAGACCGTCCTGATGCGGTATGACGAACGAGCGACCGTCTGTGTGTCAAGCCAGGCTGGATGTGCAATGGCGTGTAGTTTCTGCGCCACCGGGCAAGCCGGTTTCGAAAGACATCTCTCGGTGGCGGAGATTCTGGAACAAGTTCATTGGGCGAAGAGAACCGCCGACCCACAGCGACTCTCCAATATTGTCTTCATGGGCATGGGCGAGCCACTTGCCAACCTCGATCGACTCTTCGAAGCAATCGATCGGATCACCACAGACATCGGTATTGGCGCACGAAAGATCACCGTCTCGACCGTGGGCATGGTGCCAGCGATGGAACGGTTCGCTGCTGAGAAACGCCAAGTTGGACTAGCGGTCTCGCTGCACGCCGCGAACGACGATTTGCGCACCGAGCTCGTCCCGATCAACAAACGTCATCCCATCGCGGAGCTCATCGAGACATGCAGACTCGTACGAGCCAAGACGGGGCGTCGAGTCTCGTTCGAGTGGGCGATGATCGGAGGGGTCAACGACCGAGACTCCGATATCAGCGAGTTCGCGCGCGTCGCCAAGGCGGCCGACGCCCATGTGAACCTGATCCCGCTAAATGACACCCCCGGATACCCCACCACGGGATCCAGTCCGCAACGGGTGAAAGAGTTCGCTCGTGGGCTGCGAGAACGAGGCGTCAATGCCACCATCCGCTCCACGATGGGCGACGATATCGATGCCGCCTGCGGTCAGCTGGCCAACCGGGACCGGTAGGGACTACTCGAACCACACCTTCATGTACTCACGGGTGTGCGGATGCAGAACCGCAGCCACCAGCGCTCCCGGGAAGATGAGGGCGTTGATCGCCATGAGCGTCAAGTTGATCCGGGGTAGCACGATCAAGACATCAAGGAACTTGATCAGCACATAGAGCACCGAACCGATCGACAGTGCGATCCAGCCGACCTTCTTGTTGTTGGCCACACCGAACGCTCCTCCGCCGATGGCAACAGCGATCGGGAACAGAAGCAGGTTCTGACCGAACCCCAGCAGCGCAAACACTCCAGTGAAGTAGCCGAGGATGACCGCGGCCTGCATCGTCCGGGGATGGGAAGGGTTAATCCACTGCAGCACAGCGAGATCTTACTCTCTCGTACCGGTGAGGAGCTGCGACAGTCCCCCTTGCAACTGCTGATGCGCCGCATCGGCGAATCCTGCCCGCTGCAACATCGCGACCATCTCTTGGCGTTCGGGTAGGTACGACAGCGACCGCGGTAGATAGTCATAGGCCGCAGCGTCGGAAAACAATGCGCCGATCTTGGGCACGATCTTGTTGAAATAGATGTCGTAACCCGTTCTGAGGACCTTGTTGTCGGGTCGAGAGACATCGAGCAGACCGATGCGGCCCCCAGGTCTGACCACCCGGGCCAGCTCTTCAAAAAACGCCGGAAGCTCGACGAGATTTCGTAGGGCATAGCCACACACGGCACCGTCCACCGACGCGTCGGGGAACGGCAGCGCCAGCAGGTCACCCTGAACGAGCGGAGCCGACGTCCGAGCCGCCGCGAGCATTCCGTAGGAGAGGTCTACGCCAATGGCCCGGTTGCCCTTCTTTTCAAGCTCGATGCAGAAGTCACCGGTTCCGGCCGCCAAATCGAGAACGACACCTCCGGTCGCGAAGCTGGCCGCCTTCATCGTTTTGCGTCGCAGCCCGACGTCCATCCTGAACGTCATTATTCGATTCACAAGGTCATAGCGAGGAGCGATCGTGTCGAACATCGACCGGACCGCCTGGCGTTTCTCTTCGCCTTCTGGAAGACGATCGGTCGGCATTTCGCTCACCCAGGTGACCGTAGCGCTTGGCCCGCGCCAGTGGAGACAGGAGCGATCAAAGTGCGACCTCAGTCACGACACGCAAATATTCTTCAAATATGTACTACAACTACCACAATTGATGTCACGCGTGCTACGATCATCGGGCGTCGTGGTTACCTCGCAGTAACGCGACTTGCTGACCCCGGGACTGCCGCCGCCCCCCGGGGTCAGCTTCTTTTTGTCCGAAGTTGGAAACGCTGCCCCAAAAAGGCTCGATCTTCGGTCTCGAACCGCTCACTGGGAGCCGTTGCGCTGCCGATGGATTGGCATGGAACGCACGTCCACGGCGGGAGAGCCGACGGCTCATCGCAGCGCTCGCTACGACCGCCGCACCGGCGACCGTCGAGATGTTGAGTCGCCACTGGTCAGCGTCATCATTCCCACCTACAACGAGGCGGACAACGTGCCGATTCTGGTGCGCAGAATCGAAAAGGCTCTGGCCGATCTCGACTATGAGATCATCGTTGTCGACGACGACTCGCCCGATCTGACGTGGCACGTTGCCGATGAACTCGCCCGGGCACAGCCTCGACTGAGCGTGATTCGCCGAACCGACGCACGAGGGCTGTCCTCGGCGGTGATGGCGGGCTTTGCTCAAGCCAAGGGACGCACCCTTGCGGTCCTGGATGCCGATCTCCAACACGACGAACGAATTCTCCCCGACCTGGTTAGCGCCATCGTCGACGACGGCGCTCAGATCGCCGTCGGGTCCCGAGAGGCACCCGGCGGCAGCTACGGCGACTTTGGGCCGTGGAGAAGAACGATCTCCTGGGGCGGAGCCCGGATGGCTCAACTGATGCTTCGCACGCCGGTCAATGACCCGATGAGCGGGTTCTTCGCCGTGGACCGATCGCGCTATGAAGAAGTAGCGGACAAGGTGAATCCCAAGGGGTTCAAGATCCTGCTGGAATTCCTGGCGACCGGTTCGACCCCGCGCGTGACCGAGATCGGCTTTGCGTTCGGGCAGCGCCTCCACGGTGCGACCAAACTCACCGGTTCGGTGGTTGTGGCCTACCTCATGGCGTTGCTCGAGTTGGCCGGGGGACGGTTTGTCACCGCACGGTTCAGCGCATACGCGATCGTGGGGCTCTCGGGGGTTGCCGTAAGAGCAACGGCGCTTGGCGTCTTCATTATCAGCGGCGTGACCAACCCAGTCACATGGTGGCTAGCGATCGAAGTTGCGATCATCTGGAACTACTGGTGGAACAACCGATTCACGTTTAACGCATATCGACATCGCGGCGTGCATGCTCTCTCCGGCCTGGTCAAGTTTCACGCTGTCGCCGCCCACGGTTTGCTGGTTGCCACCGCCACCGAGCGGTTCCTGATCGCGAACGTCTTCGGCGACGCCTCGCTGATAGCGGAGGGCGCAGCCGTACTCATCGGGCTCGGTCTGGCGACCGTCGGCAACTACCATCTGAATCGCTCCTTCACCTGGGACGCGCTACCCGCGTAGCCAACGCCCGCGCAATAGACTCAGGCGGTGCTGAGCGGCGGAAAGCAAGTTGGAGGATGTCTCGCACTCGCTGGTCTCCTCGCTGTCGCTCTACTCCTCCTTCGTCCAGGGCCGGCTGTTCAGGCCGATATCAGGTTGGACGACTACGAAACCTCGTGGCCAAACCACGTTGAGGTTCAGACCGCGGGTGCCAACCTCGTGCAGCAACTGGGATCGAGCACGGCAGTCGAGGCAGCGATACGGAAGGATCGATCGACCATCGAGGTCACCGCCATCAGCGGCACTCCCCCGGCCTCTCTCGATGGCCTTGTGAGCCGAGTAATAGCTCGAGACGTAGCCGATCGGCGTGCCCGCACCGACGAGCTGGAAACCGCCCTCGACCAAGCGCTGCAAGATCTCGATCGTGCCGAAAGCAACTCCGACCCGCAGCAGGATCTGGCCGCTCTCGCCACCCAGGCGGTGTCGGTCCGACGCGAGGTCGCAGCAGAGGCGGTCTCCGCGACCTCAGCTCGGTCCCGGTTTGTGGCGTTATCTCCAGCTTCGGCCACCGCTCCATCGGCCCCTGTGGGCCAGTGGATCTTGGCGTGTGCGCTCGTATTCACCGGCGTCTTCGCCGCGACCCGGACAGACCGGTGACCCGGCGCCCTGCCGCGTCGGTTGTGCTCGCCGCGGCGATCGCCGTCGCTGCCATCGACCCTCAGCGCCTCGACCAGTGGTCAGGACTTCAACCCGCTGCGTTGTCGGCGTTCGCCTTCTCCGCAGCTCTACTAGGGCAGCCGGAAGGACAACAACCTCCCCACCCTCGAGCGATCGTCTGGATCAGTGCGTGGCTTGGATGGTCGGTGGTCGGTGCCGCCCTCTCGCAGCACCCGGGAACAGCTCTACTGAGCGTGGCGTCCTTTGCGGCAATCGCACTGGCCACGCTCAACCTGACCCGCTACGGATCGGCGATCGAAGTCGGCGGAGTTCTGACCCTTGCCGGAGCGTTCTCCATCGCGGCAGCCTTCCTGGTCGAGGTTGTCGGCCACGACGGTGGATTCTCCGGCCGCTTCCAGTTGCTGTTTCTCGAGCCAAACCAGTTGGCGCGGGCGGCAGCGATTGTGCTCGTGGCCCTCACGGCGGTGCTCACCCATCGTTTTCTCGAATCCCACGATCTCCGCACCATCGCCCCGCTCGTATTCGGTTGCACCGCGAGCACCCTTGTGCTGTTCCTTACCCAGTCCCGAACGGGCGTCGCGGCCGCAGCCGTCGGCGTGCTCATCGTGGTCTCAGCCCAGCTGTCGCGGCGATTGTCGATCGCGGCGCTGGCGGCGGTCGCCCTGGTCCTAGCCGGTGGAGCGATCGCAGTTCTTACCGACAGCGCGGGCGAGTCGATCAATCAGTCTCTCTCCCGAAGTGACTCAGCCCCTACCGACGAACTTCGCACCCTCAACGGCAGAACGGTCCTGTGGCCCGAGGTCGTCGACGTGGCGATGGAACGTCCCGTCACCGGTGTTGGGCTGGGCCTCGATCGTCAGGTCATCGCCCCGTTTCGAGCCGAAGGCCGAGTTGTGTGGTCAGCACAGCACACCCATTCGCTTCCGCTGCAACTGTGGCTCACAACGGGCGTCCCCGGTCTGTTTCTGCTCACCGCCGCCATCGTGGCCGCGTCGAAAGGAACCTGGATCACCCCACACTCGGCCGAACGCACCCTCGCTCTCGGGCTGTTGGGCGTCATCGTGGTCGATGGTATTGTCGAACCGGTGCTACGAGTGCCGTCGTTTGCATGGCTGGGTTTGCTTGTTGCGGCGAGCCTGACGCAGAGTCGTCGGTCAGCTCAGTTGTGAAAGGACTTTGGTGACCAGGCCTTCGATTTCCTCAACGGCCTTTTCGTAGACCTTCAAACGCTTGCGGTACGGGTCGGCGACATCAAGATCCATGACCGACAGGTACTTCTGAGGGTCGCGCACGGCGTTCACCCGATCGAGGAACGCCTCGATCGTGTCGCCGGCCCGGACCTCTCTTGCCGCCTCCTTAAGAGGCATCGTTTTGCGAAGTGCTCGCCTGTCGAGAACCGTCGCGTCGAGCACATGGCGCGATTCCATGGTGAGAATCAGGTCGGCAGCTGTCACCGTGTCCTGGTCGAGCTTGTAGCTACGGTGCTCGGCCACCGAGACCCCTCGGCCGCCGAGAACACGCTGAAGCTCATCGGGACATGATTTGTCGGCGCTGAGAAACCCGGCCGAGCGAACGTGAAACTGTTCGCTACCGAACCGTTGCCGGGCTAGATACTCAGCGGTCGGGCTTCGACAGATGTTTGCGGTGCAAACAAATAGGATGCGTTTCCGCTCGTCGCCGTGCTCCATCCACCTAGTTTGACCGGTTTAGGCTCCGGTTCGGCGGATCAACGCTCCAACTGTTCGAAACAGGATGGTCAGGTCGGAACGAAACGACAGGTTGATCACATAAGCCATGTCGAGGTGAAGACCTTCAGACAGGTCTGCTTTGCTCCGCAGACCCGAGGTCTGGAACAGCCCGGTGAGTCCGGGGCGTACCAGATGGCGGGGGTGATCCAAGATGCCGCTCTTCTTCGCAACCGAGTACATCTCAGGGCGAGGGCCCACGAGGCTCATTTCGCCTCGGAGCACGTTGACGAGTTGTGGGACCTCATCGAGGCTGACGCTGCGCAGGAAACGCCCGAGGGGCGTATGACGAGGATCCTCGGAGCTCTTATGGGTGAGGCGACGATCCTGCCCTTCAAAGCGAGGGCCGCCGGAACGACGGTCATGGTGCATGGTCCGGAACTTCAACATCTTGAACGGCGTTCCGCCCTTGCCGACTCGGTCCTGGGTCAGAATCACATTCGACCCAAGGGTGAGTCGAAGTCCGAGCCAAGTGGCTATCAAGATGGGCGACGCAACGAGCAGAACGCCCCCCGCGACGATGACATCGAAGCTTCGCTTTAGAAACCGCTCATACACCGTGCGGCTCCGCCGGACCGATGAAGATTCGACGATGACGCCACCATCGATCCCGAGCCCGCTGATTGAATTGTGACTTGCTGGGTGTTGCGTCGTCATCTTTCGCCTTTTGCCGCTGCTTTTTGGTCCGAAGAACCTTCCACCGCTGAAGGTAGCAAGCGGTTCACTCTCAGGAAATGAACAACTACCCAACCGGGAACGTCTGCCTAGGAGCTTGCGGTTCATCTACCGCAATTGTCATGGGTGGGAGTACCTTCAATACGTGCGAACGATCGCTGTAATCCTCACCTGCTTCAATCGGCGAGACACCACCCTTGCCTGCCTCGACCGGTTGCAAAACCAAACCGCCGTTGCCGAAGAACTTGGAGGTCACGAGGCTTCCCCCGCTGCTTCCCTGGAGATCTTCCTCGTCGATGACGGCAGCACCGATGGGACCGCGGAGGCGGTCCGAAGCTCCCATCCCGATGTCAACATCATCGAGGGAACCGGCGATCTTTTCTGGAACCGAGGGATGCACCTGGCGTGGAGTACGGCCATCGAGAGTGGCGGTTTCGATCACTATTTCCTGCTGAACGATGACACAATTCTGTTCACCGACGCCCTAGAGCAATTGATTCGGGCCGCGGAACACCCCGAGAGGGGCTCAAAGGACGTCGGAATTGCCGTCGGTGCAACCACCGATCCTGAGACCGGAGAGTTCACCTATGGCGGCTATGTGCGGGCTTCGAAGTGGAACCCGATGAAGCTGCGTCACCGCATGCTGTCCGAAACCGACCAGATCGACACGATGAACTGCAACGCCGTCCTGGTGCCCTCTGCCGTCGTTGACACGATCGGCCAAATGGATCCTACCTATCACCACAGTTGGGGAGATATCGATCTCGGCTACCGGGCTTCAAAGGCGGGCTTTACGCTCAGCGTTCCATCGGTGCCGATCGGCCACTGCGAACCCAACCCCAAGGGCACCGACGGCCACCACAACATCGACCTCAGCCTGCGTGAACGCGTCACGTTTATCAACTCGATCCGGGGTCTCAATAAGTCCGACTGGCTCCACCTCGTGCGTCAGCACGGTGGGCCCGTCTGGCCCGTGGTGTGGGCATCGCCCTACATCAATCTGTTTGTGACGTGGGGCCGACAGAAGCTTGGGCGGTCTTAGCGGCCACCAACTCCTCGGTCTTACGCTCGACATCTCGCTTGCGACGAATTGCAATGCGGTTTCCATCGAGGCTCGACCGGTTGCGGTCCATAAACCGCTTGGTCTCCACCAGGCAGACCACAACGAGCATCCAGTCAACGCCGCGGCGAACCACGCCCGCCTCGGTGACCGAGTAGAGAAACGCATAGGAGAAGATGGCAATCGGGAACAGACCGGCGATGCCGGGACGGTCGCGTAGATAGTGAATGGAGCGCCAGAGACCCCGACCCATCATGACCGCCCAAACCGTGAGCCCCACAACGCCGAGCGCAAGCAAGTACTCCAGCGGCGCATTGTGGGCAGTTGGTGGGAACCAACTGTTCTTCAACCAGATCTCGTGGGCCGGAGAACCCCACCCGCCCCAAAAGGCCTCCCAGCCGTGCCCGAGAAGGGGACGTTCTGAGATCGGTTCCAGAAGGTGTTGCCACAAAACCGTTCGTCCGGTGAGCGTGATATCGCGATCCAACAAGTCCGTGATGAAAACGAGGTTCGCAGTCGCGATCAATAGCCCGAACAGCCCTGCCGTGATTTCACTGACAATGACTGCTCCAAAGAGCTGCTTTCTGGCACGGAATGTCGAGAAGACAATGAGCAGACCACCGAGGAGTAGAAGTGACGCCAGCGATGTCTTGGAGTTGGTTCCAATCACCAGGTACAGCTGTCCAACGAACCCGACAGCCGCAAGGATCCGGTGACTTCTCGACCGGAACGCAAAGACCATGATCAGGCAGCCAAGGACCGCCTGCTGGCCGAGCTGGTTTCGGTTGGTGGTGATCCCCGTGAAGTCATCGAAGTTCAGTCCGTACTGGGGTAAGGCCGTGACCCACACAACGTTGACCACCATCGCAAAGAAGAAGACGATTGCGAGCCGGTTGATCAACTGTTCAAGGCTGTATCGAGCAACGAAGTAGATGCCGAGGAGAGTCACCAACGTCAGCGCGACCGCCCGCCGAACCGAGGTGGAGAAGTTGGCCGACCACAGCGGCGAAAACAGGATCAGCAAGCTAAACGAGGCGAGCGTCAGCTCGCATACCAGGAGATAGAACATCGCCTTCGGCCGCTTCATGGAGAACACCAGCAGCGACCCGATCAGCGCCGTGAACACAACGATCACGAGTGGCCCGCCAACATTGACCGAGTCGTACAGGTTGCCGTTGATGACCACAAACCACTCGGTCGGGAGACCGGTGGTGAGGACGGTGAGGGTAAGCATCCCAATCGCTTGCTCAAGGAAGCGGGGCCGAGCGCGATACGCAGCGCTCAGTCGCCAGGCGGCCTGTGCCTGGGAGAGACGCGTTGGCAGCGGGTTGTCAGTCTCGGAGGACCGCTCGGGGATGGCGAGTGCCATGGGAGGATCCTAGGACTGGCCGGTCTCGTAGTAGGCGTAGGCGTCTCGGCGGGAGAAAAGGCCACGACGAGCCCGGACGCGGTTGACCACGGCGCCCGTCACGTTGGCGCCAGCTCGATCAAGTTCGTCGCGCACCTTCAACAGGTCCGGCGTCTCGGTCCGACGACTGTCGACCACGACGATGACGCCATCGGCGTAGGTCGCTGCCGTAGCCGCGTCCGCCGTGCTCAATACGGGCGGGCTGTCGATCAGCACATACGACGCCATGGTCCGTAGTTCCTTGATTAGCGTCTCGAACTGCACCGACCCCAGAAGTTCACCGGGGTTCGCGGGCGGTGGGCCCGCCGGAACGAACCAAAGATTCTCAACCCCATCGATCGATTTCAGTTCCATCTCGCTGCGACCGCCAAGGAAGTCGGAGAGACCCTCGTGGTTGGGCACACCCAAGATGCGTTCGAGGGTGGGGCGACGCATATCGGCCGAAACGAGGGCTACGTGCTTACCGCTCTGCGCTAGTGCGAGGGCCAGGTTGGCTGACGCTACCGACTTACCTTCACCCGGGAACGCTGAAGTAAAGACAAAGACTTCCGCACCGGTCGAGGCCGACGCGAATTGCAAACTGGATCGGAACCGTCGGAACGCCTCGCGGCTGATGGCGAGGCGAGGCTTTCGGTCCTC
>CALHFG010000009.1 GCA_938029215.1 uncultured Acidimicrobiales bacterium
GTGTTCGACCAGCCCCACGGGCTCGATGTCGCCGAGTATGACGAAGACAACCCCAACGCCGACATGTACGCGCGTGCCGACGAATCACGGGCCGAAATCATGTCCCTGTTCGATTCGGCCAGAGCGCACGCCACCAAGACGATCGAGACGCTTGATCTCGATACCCCGGGCCACGTGCCTTGGTGGGGCGAGAACAACCCCGTCTCGCTCGGCTTGATCATCGTTCATATGACGACCGAGATGTACCGACACCTGGGTCAAATCGACATTCTTCGAGAAGGCATAGACGGCTCGGCTGGGTTGCGGGAGGAGTCGACGAACCTGCCGCCAATCGATGCCAAACAGTGGCAGACCTACTACCAATCGCTCGAGGAGATAGCTCTGACGCACCGCAACGACAATTAGGGATCGGTTCCCTCCCGAAACCACCCATCAGGGCTACAAAGAACCTCATGACGCTCGACTCCCCGCATCACGATCCGTCGGTTCGATACCTCTCAAATCCCGACCCCGATCCCGGTGAGACCGTCGAGCTCCGGGTCACGCTTCCACCGGCCTGGCGAGGAACCGAGGTTCACCTGAGGACCGTGGTCGATGGCGAAGCCCATTACGAAACGCCCGCCGGCAAGGGAGATCCAGCATCGGGCGAAGTGGTCTTCGAAATGACCTGCGACCAACCGGTGCAGAACTACCGATTCCACCTGCGAGGTCAAACCGGTGGCTTTTGGTTGAACGGTGCGGGCATGGTCGACTTCGATCCCGACGATCACAACGACTTCAAACTCGTTCCGGGACGCAAAGCACCGGACTGGGTGCCCGAACGGGTGTGGTACCAGATCTTCCCCGACCGGTTCGCAACATCGGGCGAACATCGATCCAACGAATCGTGGATCCAATGGGCCGACTGGGATGACCCGCTCGTGACCGAATGGCCGGCGTCGATGACCCAGTTCTTCGGCGGCGACCTCGATGGGGTTCGACAGCGTTTACAGCACATCACCGACCTCGGAATCGGTGGCATCTACCTCACACCGATCTTCCCGGCTCGTTCCAATCACCGCTACGACGCCAGCACGTTCGACGTCGTCGATCCCTTGCTCGGCGGAGAGGAAGCACTCCTGCGATTGCGTCAGGCCTGCGACGACGCCGGTCTCAAACTGATGACCGACCTGACGCTGAACCATACCGGCGACGCTCACGAGTGGTTTACCGCAGCACAGGCCGACGCCAACGGTACCGAAGCTGGCTTCTACCACTTCATCGACCACCCCGATTCCTACGAGTCATGGCTTGGCGTCTCCAGCTTGCCGAAACTAGACCACCGCAATGCCGAAATGGCACGACGGCTGTACGCCGGTCCTGACTCTGTTGTCAGCCGGTACATGACCGAGCCCTACAACTTGGACGGTTGGCGCATCGACGTGGCCAACATGACCGGCCGGCTGCGCGAACTCGACATCAATCAGGATGTCGCCCGCGCCACCCGGAAGACCTTCGATGCCCTCGGGCAAGATCGTTGGCTCCTGGGCGAACACTTCTTCGATGCCACCGCCGACACGCCGGGCGACGGCTGGCACGGCGTGATGAACTACGCCGGCATCTCCCGACCCATTGCCTCGTGGATCGGCAAGTCCGGCACCCTCCACGGCATGTCATCGGGACCAGGCCAGGATCCTCGCGATGGCGTCGGCATGGCCCGTTCCTTCGACGTAGTACGAGGGGCGATGCCATGGACCGTGATGATGGGATCGATGGGATTGCTCAGCAGCCACGACACGGCCCGCTGGCGAACCATGTGTGTTTCCGACGATGCTGCCAAGGTGGGCTTCGGCATGCTCCTCGCCCTACCGGGCGCACCGTGCTTCTTCTACGGCGACGAGATCGGGATGGTGGGCAACAACAACGACGAAAGCCGCGCGCCGATGCCCTGGAACAACCAGGACAGCTGGGATCGGGACTTCCTCGATTGGTATCGAACCCTCATTAAGGCCCGAAACGCCAGCCCAGCTCTACAACAGGGCGGGTTCCGTTGGGTGCATACCGGACCCGATCAGCTGATCTGGCTACGAGAAGGTGCGAACGAGCGAGTCCTGGTGCGTGCCGCTCGAGCCTCGGGACCAGCGATCGAGCTCGACGCGCAGCTGCTCGGAAGCTCTGAACTCGCACCACTCGTAGGTGACCACACCGTGAGCGGAACAACGCTGACCCTTCCCGCCGATGGGCCTCGTTTCGATGCCTGGGTTGTGGCCTAGCGCAGCGACGTCTGCCGATAGGTGGCCAAGAACTTCTCGAGACGACCGAGGGCATACCGAAGATCGTCGACCCGTGGCAGGAACACCACTCGAAAATGGTTGGGTTCGGGCCAACTAAAGCCCGACCCCTGGACCAACAGGATCTGTTCGGATCGCAGAAAGTCGAGCACAAACTGTTCGTCGTCGGTGATGTTGAACCGCTCGGTATCGATCTTGGGAAACAGGTACAGCGCTCCCTCGGGTTTGGTGCAGCTCAGGCCATCAATGGCGTTGATCATCTCAAATGCGACCTCACGCTGTTCGTAGAGGCGTCCCCCCGGACCAATGAACTCGCTGATGCTCTGATATCCACCCAGCGACGATTGGATGGCGTGTTGGGCGGGGACGTTGGCACAGAGCCGCATCGATGCCAACATCTTGAGGCCTTCGATAAAGCCGACGGCTCGCTTTTTCGCTCCGCTGATCGTCATCCAACCCGATCGAAACCCCGCCACTCGATACGTCTTCGACAGACCATTGAGGGTGAGAAACACCACATCGTCAGCCAGCGACGCTATCGACGTGTGCGCAGCGTCGTCGTACAGGATTTTGTCGTAAATCTCATCGGCCATAACCACCAGGTCGTGCTGGCGAGCGATCTCGACGATCTGGCCCAACATTTCTGGTGAGTACACCGCACCGGTGGGGTTATTCGGGTTGATGACCACGATCGCCTTGGTGCGATCGGTGACCTTGGCACGGATGTCGTCGAGGTCCGGAGCCCATCCCGCCTGCTCATCACAGCGGTAGTGAACCGCCGTGCCACCACTCAAGACCGTGCAGGCGGTCCACAATGGATAGTCCGGGCTCGGGATCAGAACTTCGTCACCAGAGTTCAAGAGCCCCTGGAGAGCCATGCCGATGAGCTCGGACACCCCGTTGCCGATGTAGACATCGTCGATCTCGACCCCCGAGATGCCCATGCGTTGGTTGTACTGCATCACCGCTTTTCGAGCGGAATACAGACCCTGGGAGTCGCAGTATCCCTGCGCGGTCGGGAGGTTCCTCACCATGTCCACCAGGACTTCTTCGGGGGCTTCAAACCCGAACGGTGCGGGGTTCCCGATGTTCAGTTTCAGGATGCGGTGACCCTCGTGCTCCAGCCGATTCGCCTCATCGAGGACCGGGCCGCGGATGTCGTACAGAACATGATCCAGCTTGGAGGACTTTTCAACCGGCGATGCCATGCGTCGACGCTAGACGGAATGGAGCCAGGTGTGGCATTCATCAAAACTTGCAATAGAACAAACGAATGCGCAACGCGATCACAAACCCCAATGCTTCGGCCGTCGGCCCGTACAGCCATGCCGTTGAGGTCGACGGCACGATCTATCTCAGCGGCCAAATCCCGCTTGATGCATCGACCGGAGCACTACTCGACGGCGACATCGGCGCCCGCACTCAGAAATGCTTCGACAACATCAACGGTGTTCTCGAAGCTGGCGGATTGACCTTCGACAACGTGGTCAAAGTGACCGTCTTTCTGACGGATATGGCCGACTATGCCGCGGTCAATGAGGTGTATGCCACCCAGTTCCAGGCGCCCTTCCCAGCCCGCAGTGCCGTTGCCGTCGCTGCCCTGCCGCTTGGCGCCAACATCGAGATCGAAGTCATCGCCAAGCGGTAGGCCTACTCAGTAGTCGCGGCTGCTACTGCTGCCACTGTCACCGTCGCGATCGCCATCGTCGTCGTCGTCGTCTAGATCATCGTCGTCGTCTAGATCATCGTCGTCCAAATCATCGTCGTCCAAATCATCGTCGTCATCTAGATCGTCATCTAGATCATCGTCGTCATCTAGATCGTCATCGGGAGCGCCCGACTGAATTTCGGTGTCGTTGCGGCGATCGCGGATCCTGATCTGCACCTCGCCGTCCTCGAACTCGATATCGAGATCGACTCGATCCTCACCCGCCCGGAAAGAGATATCGATCTCATCGGGTCGCGACTCGTCGATAAATATCCATCCTGCAGCTGGTTCGATTCCAACAACAACAAACGACCCGTCGGTCACGGCGAACGTCATCGAGCCTGCGTCCAGTACCGGGACCACCTGCGCCGCTTGATCACTGAGGTTCGGATCAGCGAGGACGGTGCTGGTGGTGGTTTCTGTACTTGCGGGAGTGCCCGGCGTCGTCGTCTCCGTGACGCCGGCGGCGGTCGTAGAGGGGGTCGAAGAGGAGGTCGTAGTGGGGGACGTGCTCGGTGCGGTCGACGACGAGCTGGTTTCATCGACTGCGGTGACTTCGATCGACTGGCGCTGGTTGGCGTCGTCGACCGCTATTGCGCCAGTCAC
Organism: uncultured Acidimicrobiales bacterium; assembly: GCA_938029215.1. GTDB lineage: Bacteria > Actinomycetota > Acidimicrobiia > Acidimicrobiales > SZUA-35 > JABDIY01. Next base: position 4,585 of record CALHFG010000009.1, read on the forward strand.
GACCGCGGCAGCTGCTGCCGAGCCGATGAGAACTTTGCCGGCGGTTGTGCCGAGGGTGGCAACGAGTGAGGTAATCATGGGTTTTCTCCTGGGGGGTTGAGAAGTCCCACCGGACAGAACCCGCGGCGGAGCCGACACAAACTCGGTCAGCGACGCGTTGGGAACCGTCGACGATGTCACACCGAGATCGCGCATTTCGTCGATCAACCCTGCGAGTGCAGTGCCGTCGCCGGAACCTTCGAGCAGAGCGTCTAGTTCGGCGTCGGACCGATCTGGTGAGTGGTGGTTTCCTGTCATGTCGCTCCTGTCATCGCCGATTGTGGCCAGAGGGGTACGGGTCCACCGAAGAATCTGCCTCGGACTCTTCAGCCAGAAGTCGTTCCAGCCGTCGAAGTGCGCGGCGCTGTAGTTGTTTGACCGAACCCCGCCGCTTCCCAGTGATCTCGGCAATCTGGTCGATCGTGAAGTCCCCGATGACCCGGAGGGCAAGGACTTCCCGTTGTTCATCGGTCAGGTGCGCCAGTAAGAGGTGAAGCCGCTCGTTGCCAAGGCGTTGTTCGACATCAATCTCAACATCTCCGCCTCGGACCAATGGCCGGTGGGCCAGCGTCGTCTGAGGGGGTCGGCGAGCCGTGGATCGATACTCATCGGCAATCTTGTTGCGCGCGATGCGGAAGATCCAGGCGCGAAAGGCCGCCTCGTCTCCGTTGAACGAACCGATCGATCGAAAGACGCCGAGAAATATCTCGTTGACGACATCATCGGAGTCGCTGATTCCACGTCCCCGTACAAAGCCGGTGATCCTCGGGTTCCACGTGTTGAAGAGCGCGTCAAACGCCCAACCATCGCCCGCCTTCGCGGCGGCAAGGGTCTGCGCAAAAGAACTCGTCATCCTGTGACCAAGCAAATCATGGGGCACGACACCTATGCCATCGGCAAGAAGTGTCAAAGGGGTACGGCCAGGGCCAAACAACGCCTTTCTTGTCCCCCGGAGGCCCTGAGTAGTGTGTTGAAGGGAGAGCGGTCCCCATTTCAGCACTTGGCGGGATGGACGATCATGGCAACACCAACGAACGGGGAGACTCGCAGGATGTCCAGTATCGAAATTCTCATAGACGGCCACACCTCGGTGTTGCAGACCCATCAGACCGCGGTGATCGGACGGGGCGATAGCGCCGACCTCAAACTGGACGACCCTCGGGTCTCTCGCGTTCATGCAACCGTGTCCTACGCCAACGGGAGCTGGGTCCTGGAGGACTCGTCTTCGGGCGGTACATGGCAAAACGGACAGCGGGTCACCCGACTCCCGGTCAATTCAGAGGTCCGCGTTCGCATGGGTTCTGAAGGAGCTCCAGAGATCATCCTCCGTCCGGCTGGCATCGACCCGAACGCAACCGTTGCAGTGGGATCGTTCACACAGCGTCCCGCCGCTCCCGCAGCGGCCGCCCGACCCAGCCCGATCGCTCCGCAGTCGCCACCGATCTCCCCACCGGCTCCGACGCCCGAACCAATTCAGCCGCCCTTCGTTCCGGCCGCCACCGCTCCACCGCGGCGGACCGGGCTAATCGTTGCTGCGGCCGTAGTCGGCCTGGTCGCCGTCCTCGGAATCGGGTCGCTCCTTGCACGGGACTCTGGGGAGGGTGTTGAAACGGCCGATCCGGCACCGACCACGGTCGTCGATGCCGCGCCGCTGAGCGCTGCCGAGCGGTTGAGCCAGGCCAAGCTCGCCACGGTGCAGCTTCTCGTCGTCACCGAGAACGGGCTGAGCACCGGTTCGGGAGCGTTCGTCTCCGATGACCTTATTCTCACCAACCGCCACGTGATCGGCGGCGCCACCGATATCGAAATTGCTACGTCGTCCGCCGAGGACACTCCGGTGGAACTGCGATACTCGGGCAGAGTCGAAGCGGAACATCCCTATCTGGACCTTGCGCTGGTTCGGGTGGTTGGTGTCTCTGCACTCACCGATCTGACCCTTGGCGAACTGGGCTCCCCGACCGTCCTTCCAATCGGTGATTCGAGCACGGTCCGAGTCGGCGACACGATTCAAGCGCTCGGGTTCCCCTCGATCGCCGGTCAGCTCAGTGTCGACGACATGGGCGAACTTGCACTACCGGTTACCACGGTGAGCCGGGGTGAGGTCGTAACGTTCCGTCTCTGGCCGGGCTGCACGAACCCCGCAGCGGACAGCCTGCTGGTGCCGGGCGGTTTCGGCCTGTGCGTCCCCGATGGCGATCTGCCTCGAGGAAACATGATCACCGATGATCTCTCCGGAAGTGGCGGGTCGGGCGGCCCCGTTGTGGTCGACGGATCAATCGTGGCGGTGCGATACGCCGTTGGCGGTGCCGATGACCCCATCGTGAGCGGTGCGATCTCCACCGGCGGTGTGGCCCTCAGCATGCCCAGTGAGTACTTTGCCGATTGGGTGGCCGAGGTCGTGGCTGGCTGAAGTCAACAACACTGTCACACCCCCTTCTCACAATGGAGACATGACCGATTCCGTTGACATTCACCTGCCGTCGGCCGTCTGGCTCGCCAAACTCACCCCCACGCTCGATCCGGCCATCCTCTTGGCCAACACCGATCACTGCGCACCCAGCAACTGGTTCCCGACACCCCTGTCGACTGGGCTCGACTTTGGCGGGATCCTCTCGCTCGCCGACATCGGCCACGGCGTCGAACCGAACCTTTCCCCCACCGGTTCATTGCCTCTCCCCGGCGACCGCATCGTCCTCACCCGCACCGGGCGCCGAGTCGAAGCTTTTGGGGCGCTCGAGATCACCGCGGTGACCGTCAGCCCCCACGGCGGGGTACGCATCGGCCACCGCCCCCTGTGCCGTTTCGACTTTCCCGTCGACCTTCGGCATGTGCGCCGCAAGAACCAACTGCTCGATGATCGCTGGGATCAGCTCTTTGGCATCAACGCCCGAGACCGCCGGCTCCTTCCACTGGTCGATGAAGATGTGGCGCTGTGCTTCACCGCCTTTGGCCTTTCTCTCGAAGCCCTGTTCGCTCCAACAACCCAAGACCAGCCCGTGCCTGCGGTGAGCCCGGTGCCCGCCTGGTCCTTGGATCACCAAGTTGCGCACATCACCATCACGACCCACCTGGCTCGGGAGCGAGTCGCCAGCGGCGTCGTCGCCTATCACGGCGTCGCCAACGCGGTTCTCACCGATCCGCTGCTCGCTTCGGTCGAGATCTCTGCCCCGCGGGCGGGCCGTGACCTCCTGCTCAGCTTGCGTCGGCCCGATAGCACCTCCTTCACCATCGCCCAGTCGCTGGGAATTGGCGAACGGTTTCGATTCAACCAGTCCTACCAGGAGCTCCGGGACGACGTCGGGGCCTCCACGTTGGTGGCGGTTGAGACCGATGACCAGTGGCATCTGGTCGATATGGACTCACTCGAAAGCCACCTGCTGCAGAACCTTGAGCCGGGGCTGGTGGACTCCGCACTGCGCGACATCGGCTTTCCCCACCGGTAGTGCTTCACTGGGAGGATGAGGTTCTCTCGCCCCGCCCTCGTTGGTCTCACATTGATGTTCGCGGCCTGTTCGGCTTCAACCCCCGAATCGGCCCAAGCTCCCACCACAACAGAAGATCAGGCGACGACGGTCGCCGAGACCGACCAACTGTTTCCCGACGTTATCGATGCAGTTGCGACCCAGGCGGACGACGGCAGTTGGAACTTTGCGGTCACGCTGAGTTCGCCCTACGACAGTCCCGAACGCTACGCGGACTCTTGGCGGGTCCGCAGTGCGGATGGCACGGTGTTTGGTGAGCGCTTCCTAACTCATGACCACGCCAACGAACAACCCTTCACCCGGTCCCAGTCCGGTATCGAAATTCCCGACGACGTCGCGTCGGTGATCATCGAAGGACGTGACCAAGTGAGCGGCTGGGGCGGCATGGTGCTCGAGCTGGAACTGGAACGCTCGTGAACGAACGTATTGCGGCGATCGACATCGGCACCAACTCCTTCCACCTCGTCATCGCCCGACCAACCGCAACCGGCGGGTTCGAGATCGTCACCACCTGGAAAGATGTCGTTCGGCTCGGGTCGGGCAGCGGCGACATGAAGACCCTCGCACCGGACGCGATCGAGCGCGGGATCGATGCGCTCGGACGGATGGCCGAGATGGCGGCCAGCCACGGAGCAACCGTCCATGCCGTCGCCACCAGCGCAGTGAGAGAAGCCGAGAACAAGCGCGAGTTCCTCGACCGGGCGATGCAGGAGGCAGGTGTCGAAGTCCAGGTCATCAGCGGCTTTGAAGAGGCTCGGCTCATCCACCTCGGACTCCTTCGAGCGCTCCCCATCTTCAACCAACGAATCATGGGGTTCGATATCGGCGGGGGCAGCACCGAAATCGTCGCCGGCAAGGGAACCGATCTCCTCGCCGCTCGATCGTTCCGGCTAGGGGCCATTCGCCTCACCGAACGGTTCTTTCCCGGAGGCGTCGTGTCGTCGCCGTCGGCGCTGCAGGACTGCCGCGATTTTGTTCAACAGACCTTGGCGGGGGTCGAGGTCGAATTCGTCGGCCATCGCCCCCAGCTTCTAGTCGCCTCGTCCGGAACCGCAGGCACCTTGACCGCAATGGCCTGTGCGGCTCGAGGCGAGAACCCTGCCAGTCTGAACGGCGCCAGGGTCTCCGCAGCCGAGCTCGATGCCTTGGTAGAACAGCTGGTTGCTACCAAGCCATCGAAACGCTCCAAGATTCCCGGTCTCGACGAACGGCGGTCCGACATCATCATCGGCGGGGCCATCCTGGCCGAACAGGTGGTCCAACTCTCCGGTCTCGACGGGTTTATCTACAGCTCCTACGCACTCCGAGAAGGCGTGTTGGTCGACAAGATGCCCGGCGCCGCCGAAAACAACCTGCACGACCTGCGCCGCTCCAATGTGCTCAGACTGGCCCGCTCGCTCGACCCGGACGTCGCTCACGCCGAACACTGCACCGACCTCGCGTTGCAGCTGTTCGACCGCCTCGACGACAAACACCTCTACGGCGACGACGAGCGCGAACTGTTGGACATGGCCGGCCTGCTCCACAACGTGGGGCTCTTCATCAGCCACAGCGGACACCACAAGCACAGCTACTACGTAATCCGCCACTCCGAGCAACTCACCGGGTTTAGCGACAACGAGATCGAACTCATCGCCCAGATCGCCCGGTACCACCGAAAGTCTCACCCAGCTCGGAGCCATCAGTCCTTTATGGCGCTGAGCGAGGCCGATCAACAGCGAGTGCGCGTCCTGGCCGGAATTCTACGAATTGCTATCGGTTTGGACCGCCGTCATCGCAATGTGGTGGCTTCGATGCGGGTGTTGGTTGGCGATCAGATCACGATCGAACCGGTTCCGGGCAGCTCTGATCTGGACCTTTCCATCGAAGTTCATGCAGCCTCGGAGCGTGTCAGCCTCCTCTCAGAAGCGCTGCAGCAGGACGTGAGGATCTCGCTACCCTCAGTGCTGGCGCCGGCACCCTTCTGAGCCGGGTTATGAAGGGGATTTCCTCCAATGAACCAAGAACGCTCGTTTCTCCACGCTTCGGCCAAGGGCCCTGTCGCCCTCTTGTTGGCACTGATGCTGGCTGCTTCGGTGGTGCTGGCCACACCGGTCGCTGCCGACAGCAATACTGAAGGGCCCTTCTCCAGCGAAGAGCAGTTCATCACCCAGCAGTATCGAGACTTCCTTGGTCGCGACCCCGACGCCGGCGGTCTGAACTTTTGGGTCGCCAAGTTGAAGAGCGGCTCCGGTGGCGACGCAGTGATCAGTGCGCTGGCAACGTCTCCCGAGTTCGAAGGACGAGTCGCTCCCGTAGTCCGGCTCTACTACGCATACTTTCGTCGAGCCCCCGATATCGACGGCCTCAAGTTCTGGGCCGGGAAGCTAGGTCAGGGGCTGGCCCCGGTCAATGTCTCCCAGGCCTTCACCGAGTCGTCTGAGTTCGTCAACACCTACGGTTCTCTGAACGATCAGGACTTTGTGGAACTGGTCTACCAGAACGTACTTGGACGCCCATCCGACGCCGAAGGCCGAGAGTTCTGGCTGAGCCAACTGGCGGCCGGCCGCTCGCGTGGCTCGGTCATGCTCGGCTTCAGCGACAGCGTTGAGAACATCATCGCGCTTGACCCAATCGTGAAGGCAACGATGCTGTATGTGGGCATGCTTGGACGCACGCCTGACAGCGGCCTCGACTACTGGGCTGGCGTTCTACGCGACGGTGGCTCTTATGCCGGCGTCATCGGTGGTTTCATCGCCCAGGACGAATACCGCAACCGGGTGCAAGGTCTCTATACGGCCAAACATCCCCTCACCGGTCAAATCACCGAAAGTGTGAACACGGGTCGGGCGTTGGCGGTAAAGGTCGACAACAACCAGGCCGCAGTCCCCCAGCGCAACCTTCAGTACGCCGACATCGTGTACGAAGAAGAGGTCGAGTACGGAATCAGCCGGTTCATCGCGGTCTACCAAAGCCAGTTCCCGGCGACGGTTGGGCCCGTACGATCCGCACGACCGACCGACTTTGGCATTCTGCAGGCGCTCAACCTGCCGGTCTTGGCCGCTTCGGGTGGCAGCCAACCCGTGCTCGCCATTCTCAGCGATAACGATGGGGTTTCGGTCCTGAATCGCAATCGCGAGTCGACGCCCGGCGCCTACTCCCGTAGCACCACTCGTCGGGCACCGCACAACTTGTTTGTGAACCCGAGCCAGCTCATGGCCACCGCTCCGACGGGGACTGCGCCAGTGGCCATGTTCGACTATCGCGAGGCTCACCAGTACAGCGCGGCCGGGTTCGAACACTCTCTGGGGGTTGCCACCAACGGCGTCCGAGTCGACTTCGGTGGCACCAAGGTCGACTACCAGTGGGACCCAGCCCTCCGCGGCTGGAAGCGAGATCAGGCTGGTCAGGTCCACAAGATGGACGACGGGACAGTCATCGCTCCAGACAACGTCGTGGTCTTGGAACTGCCCCACGAACCGTTCTTCGCCAACTCCGACACTCCGGTGGCAACCAGCACCGGAACCGGCGTTGCCCACGTGTACACCGACGGCAAGTACATCCAAGGCACCTGGCTGCGAGTAGATGCCAACCAGCCATTCACCCTTCGGGTGGGGCCCGAACCGGTTCTGCTTACCCCAGGCCAGACCTGGGTTGCGCTGGCTCGGCCAGGACGGGTAACCCAGAAGTAGCGATGAGCTGGATCGTTCGAGTTCTTACCGAAGATTCGAACCTCGATTCGATAACGACGGCTGCCATCATGGCCGACTGCACCGGTTGCGCCGAAGTCACCGACCCGGCGGCGCCCGGTTCGGTCACGCTCATGGTGGGCTTTGACCGGCGACCTGAGGCCGACGATTTCGCCGCGGGCATCGACGGCGCCACCGTGGAAGCGGCTGATCCCTCGTCCTGGACTCGGAACGAAATCGCCGAGGTCGCTCACTCCTCGGGCATTCTCGAGCTTGAAGTCGGGACCGCATTCGGTCATGGCGGGCATGCCACCACCGGTCTCGCCTTGGCCGCCATCGAGCGACTCGGGGTTGGCGAAGGACGCACGCTGTTCGACGTAGGGTGCGGCACCGGGGTGCTCAGTATCGCTGCGGCACGACAGGGATTTATCGTTTCTGGCTGCGACATCGACCCCGACGCGGTCGCCATCTCCACCCGAAATGCTGACCGGAACGCGGTCGGAGAACAGACCAGCTTCGTGTGCGCGTCGCCCAGCCAGCTCGCTACGCCGGCGTGGTTGATGAGGTCCACAGGGTTCGACGTGGTCGTTGCGAACACTTTGATCGGCGTTCACGAGGCTGAAGCGCACGCCATCTCTTCCTTAACTGCTAGCACCGCCCCGATCGTGGTGACAGGCCTACAGGGCCAGCACCAACTGGAACGCGCCGTCTCGGCCTATGAATCCCGAATCGCCTCCAAGGTCACCTCCGACGGCGATTGGATCTTGGCAGTCCTGTCTGCCCCGTAGCGTTACCGGCCCCAACTAAATCGACCGAGCCGATTGCCACTAACGTCAGCGGGGTGAGTTCGAAGGAAATCGCCGGAATCAACCTCGACCCTGTAACCCAGTGGCTGACCGAGTCGATCGAAGGAGTGGAGGCACCGTTCGAGTTTTCGCCAATTGCTGGCGGACACAGCAACCTCACGTTCGCGGTCATCGACGGCGCCGGCCGCAAGCTGGTTCTTCGGCGACCGCCGCTGACCGCCGTGTTAGCCACCGCTCACGACATGGTGCGCGAGCACCGTGTGATCACCGCGTTCGGGCCAACCGCTGTCGCATGCCCAGAGACGCTCGGTCTTTGTACCGACGAGGCCGTCAACGACGCCCCGTTCTACGTGATGGACTTTGTCGATGGGGTCGTCCTGCACGATCGCGATGTTACGGCGGCCACGATCCCTCAAGATCAGCGCATCCAGCTCAGCGAGTCGGTAATCGACACCCTGGCAGCGCTCCATACCGCGGATCCCGATGAAATCGGTCTTGGCGACCTCGGTCGACGGTCGGGCTATCTGGAGCGTCAATTGCGGCGTTGGCAAGGCATGTGGGATGCCACCAAGACCCGTGAGCTCCCGGCGATGGACCGAACCCACGAGCTGCTGGTTCAGCACCTACCCGAAGAGAAGTACAACACCGTCGTCCACGGTGACTACCGACTGGGCAACATGTTGGTCACGCCCGAAACCGGCCAGGTCGCCGCCGTGCTCGATTGGGAACTGTGCACCCTGGGCGACCCGTTGGCCGACCTGGGCTACCTGCTTAACAACTGGGTGGAACCTGAAGAGGCCGACCAAATTGTGGGCGCCACCGCGTTCCCCACAGCCGACGGCGGGTTCCTTGGCCGGGAGGCCATGATCGAGCGCTACTCGGCCAAGACGGGTTTCGATGTTCAGAACGCCGACTACTACCGGGCGTTCCAGTTCTGGCGGCTCGGCTCGATCGTTGAGGGAGTGCTATCCCGATACATGAAGGGCGCCCTGGACAACGACGTCGATCTTGACTCGTTCAGAATTCAGGTGAACTCGTTGTCGGAAATGGCCCTGGAGTTAGCCGAAGGTATGTAACTAGCCAAGCGCCTGATCGATGGCGGCGGCGACCGTTGAGCCCGCGTCTGGCTCGGCCAGCAACTTTCCGATCCAACTGAGCGACAGCTGGCCCTGGTGGATGGCGTGCACGTCACTGCCCTCTTCACCGTTCCACTTGTTGCCCCACTTGATCTTGACGTCGTAGGAATTGGTGTGGCCCGGGACAGCCTCCAGCTGGGCTGCGGTCTCATCCGACGGCGGGTGCTCGGCCACGTGAGTCCATGACCAGGTATCGATCTCGTGCAACGGTTTGTCTGGCACGTTGATGTTGAGAACCCCAGGAGATGTCGTGGGGTTATCGAGCAATGCCTTAGCGGCCTGGGCGGCCAGCGTGGCGGCGGTCGACCAATCGATCCGGGCGATCGCCTCGTGCCATGCTTGCCCGTTGGTGCTCCACTTTTGCAACGCCTGACTCACCGCGATTCCGGGTACTCCGGCGTTGCGTCCGGTAAGACAGGCACCGACGGTGCCCGAGTGATACACCGAACGCCCGATGTTCGCGCCCGGATTGATGCCGCTCACAATCAGGTCGGGACTGATGTCGAAGGCTCCCATCCGAACGAACATGACACACAGCGCAGGTGGGCCATTCACCGCCCACACGTTGTTCTCGCCGGGCAGATCAGGAATCTGGCGCCGATGGGCCTGGGGCTTGATATCGAAGAGCGAGCCGATGGCCGCGCCTGCACCGCTGAACTCCTGGTCGGGGGCGACGACGGTAACGTCACCGAATTCGGCGACGGCTCGAGCCAGCGCGTGAAGACCGAGCGAATCGATGCCGTCGTCGTTGGTGACCAGGATGTGGGGACGCGTTGCCATACGCAGTCACCCTATTGGGTGTGGGCTGGGGCGGATCAGCTCAAGGCCCCAGCGAACAGTTCCAACATGTTCGCAGGGCCAGACAGTAGGAAGGTGGTGATGCAGCTCTTGTTCCATTCGGTCAGTTCCTCTTGGATCTTCTCGATCGGTCCAACCAAAGCCACGTCTTCGACCATCTGCAACGGAATCGCCGCGATCGCTTCGTCTTTGCGACCTTCGAGATACAGCGCCTGGACTTTGTCGGCCACTTCCTGATACCCCATCCGCACGAACACGTCGTAGTGGAAGTTGGCGTTCTTGGCACCCATGCCGCCGGCATAGAGCGCGAGCACGGGCCGAATTCGATCGGCCGCCTTTTCTACGTCATCATCGGGGGAAACCCACAGCGGGGAGCACACCTCGAACCGGTCCGCTTTGCTGGGATCACCCGACGCTTCAAAGCCAATCTGGAGACGTTCGCGATACCACTTGTCTTCCTTCGGCGTAAAGAAGAGCGGTAGCCAGCCATCGCAAATCTCCGCCGACAACGAAACGTTCTTAGGCCCTTCGGCAGCCAGATACACCGGGATGTCGGGGCGGTACGGATGGAGAGTCGACTTCAACGGCTTACCGAGACCCATCCCGCCATCGAACGGCAGCTGGTAGTGCTTCCCGTCGAACTGAACCGGAGCCTCTCGAGCGAACGTATCGCGCAAGATCTTGACGTACTCCCTCGTGCGGGCCAGAGGCTTGGGGTAGGGTTGCCCGTACCAGCCCTCCACTACCTGGGGTCCAGAGGCCCCGATGCCGAGGATCATCCGACCGCCGGAGAGGTGGTCCATGGTCATCGCCGCCATCGCAGTGGCGGTCGGCGTCCGAGCCGACATCTGAGCAATGCCCGTTCCGAGCTTCACGTTTTCGGTATTGGCGCCCCACCAGGCAAGCGGCGTAAAGCAATCGGAACCGTATGCCTCGGCCGTCCAAACAGAGTCAAAGCCCAGGCGGTCCGCCTCCTTCACCCCTTCGAGCGCATCGACGGGCGGTCCTGCGCTCCAGTACCCAACCGAGTAGCCCAGCTTGATCTTCTTGTCCGTGGTCACGCCCGAAACCCTAGTTCGTTCTATGGCGACCGGCATAGTTTGGCCCGAGCTAGCCGAACTTGACCAGGCCCGCTGGAGTCTCGCCTCGGCGGATCGACCGGATGTTCTCCGCCACAACAGCGCTGGCCGTGAACGGATCAGTTCTGCCGGCGACATGGGGGGTCACGATCACCTTCGGGTGGCTCCACAGCGGATCGGTATCGGGGAGAGGTTCGACATCGAACACATCGAGAACAGCGGCTCTCATGTCGCCATCGAGCGCAGCCAGCAGCGCAGCACTATCGACAGTAGGCCCTCGCCCCACATTGATCAGCACACCGGACCCGAGCTCCCCCAACAGTTCGGCGCCGATAAGCCCCTCGGTGTGGGGTGTGTTGGGCAGCAGGTTGATCACCACGTCGCAGTCGGAGAAAAACTGGGCTTGGGAACGATCGTGGTTGGACCGCGACCACCCCACGCACCCATAGCCCTGACGACGAATGGTCTCCATCACCGTCGAACCGATCTGACCAGCGCCCAGGACTCCCACCAGGTAGTCCCGCGGAAAACTCATTTCCAGTTTCTTCCAATGGGACTGTCGCTGGTTTGCAGCAAATACATCGAAATCGCGATGGAAGTGAATCACCCAGCTCAGGCAGTACAGCGCAATGTCATTGGCCATATCGGGATCGAGGAGCCGCACCACAGGGAACCGCTCTCTCACCTCGGCCGTAATGTGGTCGAACCCGGCACTGGCCAGAACCAACGCCTTCATGTTCGAATAGCTCAGAATTCGTTCGATCGGATGTTTCCAGTGCACCAGGAACTCCACGTCGAGCGGGTCGATCTCGGCATGCTTGGTGACGAACGTATCGTCTGGCAAGTGATGCGCCAGCTGCTCCACCCACATCGTCGTAAAGCTCCCCGGGTCCACCACAATCGTCACGTTCCCAGTCAATCAGGACGGCCCCCGCAGACGGTGCAGCTGACCTACTAAATCGGGCAGATGCCTACCAATTCAGACAGATCTACCTATTCGGACACAACTACCTATTCAGAACCATCACTACGCTGCCGACATGAAAAGGGTGAAGGAACTTCTACTACGGGCATTTAAACGCCCGCAGCCCACTCCGCAGGCCCCCGCAGCGTCGATCGAACAACTGAATCGACAGCGCGACGCTCTGGCGGCATACAAGAACCGTCGATAGCGCTCAGCTGTTTCGAAGCGGCTCCAACACCTCGAGATAGTCCACCAGTCGACTACCGATCTCGAGGCCGGTCTCGGGATCGTCTACGTCCACGTCGAGCCACACCTCACTAACCCGGCGCCACTTGCTGTTGCCGAGGAACGGGCCACTCTCAACGTTGCCGCCCAGTTCCTTACGCCACAGTCGCTTGTGTTTCAGGAGTACATCGAGTTCGGCTTGGTTTGTCGACTCATCCTTCTCCTCGGAATGGAATCCGATCTCCAACGCCATGCCGTCACCGCCGTCTAGGTGGGAACGCCTGATCATTTGGGCCTCATAGTGAACTCGCTGAGGTTGAGCGGTTCCAAACCACACCTTGATCCCCCAGCGCCGGGCACGAATCTGCAGTTCGCCAAATCCTTCAGGTGCCATTCCTCGCACGACATCGGCCACCTCGTCAAACACATGGCTATCCATCGACGATGAGCCGCTTCCCCATGCTGATCACATCGTCTTGTTCGTAACCAAGTCGACGGTAGAACTCGGCCACCTCGGTGTTTTCGGTACGGATCTGCAGATTGACCTTCGGGCAGCCCAAGCCCAGTAGCCGACGTTCAGCCTCCACCATCAACTGCTGACCCAGCCCCGTGCCCTGAAGATCGGGATCCACTCCCAGGTAGTTGATCCAGCCTCGATGGCCGTCGTACCCCGCCATGACCGTCCCCACCAGGCGATCCTCGGCGAGGGCGACGAGGAAAAGGTCATCGTCGACCGCCAACTTGCGATCGATGTCGAGGTGGGCGTCGTTCCAGGGGCGGGTCAACCCACTGGCAACCCAGATTTCGATGACCGACGCCCGGTCAGCTTCCACAAACTCCCGCACCTGAACTGTCACTCCCCCAGTCTGGCGAAGCCGAATTCGAAGCGCACGTCGAGGCGGTGTATCACAATGGGGCGATGGCCGCACCGACCGGATTCGACTGGCACGAGCAAAGCAACGGCGACGTCGTAATCACCCACCACGGGAAAACGGCGACGACCCTACGAGGACGGCGCGCCGCGGAGTTCATCGAAGAGATCGGGGAGGGTGACGGCCAGGACCTGATGGCGCGCCTTACCGGCAACTACAAACGCGGCAACGAACGCAAAGCCCGCAACCATCCGCGCAACCGCTAGGGCAGCGCATCGAGCAAGAGTTCGGTGTCGAGGTTGATCGTGAGCCAGTTGGGCTTTTCCGAACCAGCCTTAGCCGGATCGGTGGTCGCAATTACCAGGTGTCCCGTTCGAGCCCCCTCTTCTAACACCCGACGTTGATCAGGGAGGGAGAACTGCAACACAAAGGTGCAGATCACCGGCGATGTGACGGTCACGGCCAGGAGGAAGAGATGGCCACGACCACGCGGAACGCACATGGCTTTTGTGGCGATCTTGCCCACGCCCTCAACGGCATGGACCCGGGCAAGGTCGGCAACCTCGGGGTGTCCGCTGGCATCGACCACCGCTGTCGGCAACTCCTCCCCGGCGGCGGAGAGGGTGAGGCCGGTTTGGCGCACGGGAAGAACTGGCGGCTGGCTCACACGGTCAGGGTAGAAGCGTGTTACCTTCAAACCTGAGTCGCACAGCTGTGTGGGAGAGCGCCGGTCCGATCCCGGCCGCCGAAGGAGCAACCACCCCGGAAACTCTCAGGCCCCTGTACCGCCCAGCGAATGGCTCCTCTGGAGAGAGCTGGACCGATATCCAGCCGCCGAAGGGTTAATGCTCTCAGGCATCCGTGACAGAGGGGGTACTACATCACTTCAAGATGAGGTACTCCTTCGTGTCCACAAACGACGCCAACCCAACCGAACCGCTCAAGACCACCGCGCTTCACGATTTGCATGTGGAGCTCGGTGCCCGGCTCGTCCCGTTCGCGGGCTGGAACATGCCGATCCAGTACGAGGGCGTGGTGGCCGAACACACCTGGTGTCGAACGCACGCCGGGCTGTTCGATGTGGCCCACATGGCAGTGGTGGAGCTCTGGGGCTCGGACCCCGCCGCCGCACTCGAGACCGTAACCCCCGCCGGTTACACCACACTGGCAGAGGGTCGGCAGCGCTATGGCCTCCTCACAAACGACGACGGCGGAGTGATCGATGACTTCATGGGCATCAACTGGGGTGAACATTTCACCCTCGTCGTTAACGCTGGCCGGGCGGGAGTAGACATCCCTCACCTCACCGAACGGCTCACGCCGCTAGGTATCGAGGTACGACCCAAACCCGAAATCGCGCTCATGGCGCTTCAAGGACCCGAAGCCGCTGCGGTCGTAATCGAACGAGACCCCTCCCTCAGCGACACGGTCTTTCTCGATGCTCGCATGGCCGAGCTCGGCGGAATTCAAGTGGCGGTATTTCGTGCCGGCTACACCGGCGAAGACGGATTCGAGATCGCGGTCGCCAGCGATGAAGCCGAACAACTGGCCCGTCTCCTCCTGGCCGATGAGCGAGTCCGACCCGCTGGGCTGGGTGCTCGCGACACGTTGCGGTTAGAGGCAGGGCTGTGTCTATACGGCAATGACCTGGACGAAACCACGTCGCCCGTCGAGGCCGACCTGAAGTGGACCATCCCGAAACGCCGCCGCGAGGCCGCCGATTTTCCCGGAGCCGAACGCATCATGCGCGAATGGAACGAGGGCCCCACACGGGTCCGAGTCGGCCTCCAACCCCAAGGCCGCCGCCCGGTCCGTGACGGAGCCTCGCTGCGAACGAAAGATGCAACCGAACCGTGCGGCGTCGTTTCCAGTGGCGGCTTCGGGCCAACCGTCGAAGCGCCGGTTGCCATGGGCTATGTCCCGCCCTCGCTCGCAACCATCGGCACCGAACTGATCGCCGATGTCCGAGGCAACGATGTGACCTGCGTCGTTGCTCCCTTGCCATTCTCCCCCCACCGATTCCACCGAGGAGCCTGAAATGTCCGATGCCACCCACACCTTTGCCGACCGCCACGTAAGTCTCACCCAAGACGAGCGAGCCAAGATGCTGGCCGGCCTCGGCTTCAGTTCTGCCTCTGACCTGCTGGAAGAAGCTGTCCCGGACGACATCCACATCAAGGGCATGCTCAACGTGCCAGCCGCGTTGAGCGAGACCGAAGCCCTTGCGCTTTTGCGATCATACGCCGACCAGAACGAGGTCTTCACCAGTCTCATCGGCCAAGGATGGAACGACACCATCACCCCAGCGGTGATTCGTCGCAACATGATCGAAAACCCGGCTTGGTACACCGCATACACGCCCTACCAGCCCGAGATCAGCCAAGGGCGACTGGAGATGTTGTTGGTCTTCCAGACGATGATTGCCGACCTCACCGGATGCGAGCTCGCAAATGCATCGCTGCTCGACGAGTCGACGGCGTCGGCAGAAGCCATGACCATGCTGCGCCGGTTGGATCGCACCAAGCGAACCGGTTTCTTCGTGGACCAGGACTGCCACCCTCAGACGATTGCGGTCTGCCTCACCAGGGCAGAGCCGCTCGGGATCGACATCACCGTGGGCGACCCCAGCACCGACCTCGTTGTCAACGAGGTCTACGGCGCCCTGTTGGCTCAGCCGGGATCATCGGGCGTCGTCCGCGACCTAGCTCCCATCATCGACGCCCTGCACGAAGCCAAGGCTTCGGCGGCGGTCACTACCGACCTGTTCTACTGCACGGTGGGTGTCTCGCCCGGTGAGATTGGCGCCGACGTGGTCGTTGGAAGCGCTCAACGTTTTGGTGTTCCCATGGGCTTTGGCGGCCCCCACGCAGGCTTCATGGCAACTCGTGAGAAACATGCCCGCGCGATTCCTGGTCGACTGGTCGGTGTCAGCATCGACAGCCACGGCCAACCCGCCTACCGTCTCACGCTGCAAACCAGGGAGCAGCACATCCGCCGCGACAAGGCGACGTCGAACATCTGCACCGCACAGGCGCTTCTCGCGAACGTTGCGGCCTCGTACGCCTGTTGGCACGGACCGGATGGTTTGAAGGCCATCGCGGAGCGTATGAGCAGCTATGCCGGAGCGTTCCGTGCGTCGGTCACCGCCGCAGGCTTCGAAGCGACCGATGCCTTCTTCGACACGATCACCGTTGCGACCGGCGAACGCACCGACAGCATCATGGCTGCCGCCGCGAGCCGACGGATCAACCTCCGCCGGTTGAGCGACACATCGGTGTCCATGAGTTTCGACGAGACCACGACCCGGGCGACACTGTCGCTGTTGGCCGAATCGTTCGAGATAGACCTCAACCTTGATGCTGCGTCTCCCGGGATCCCCGAGGCGCTCTTGCGAAACACGCCGTTCCTCACCGACGAACGGTTTCATCGCTACCAGAGCGAACACGAAATGCTTCGCTGGCTCCGTCGTCTGGCCGACCGGGACCTCGCCCTCGACCGGACCATGATCCCGCTGGGTTCGTGCACCATGAAGCTCAACGCAGCAGCCGAGATGGAGCCAATCACCTGGCCCGAATTTGCCGGCATCCATCCGTTCGCGCCAGCGGAGCAAACGCTGGGCTACGCCCGCCTGATCACCGACCTCGAAAACGATCTTGCCGAGGTCACCGGTTACGACGCCATCAGCCTGCAGCCCAACGCGGGAAGCCAGGGCGAATACGCAGGTTTGCTCGCGATCCGTGGGTGGCAAGACGCGCGGGGGCAAGGCCACCGGACCGTCTGTTTGATTCCCCAGAGTGCCCACGGCACGAACGCAGCCTCGGCCGTAATGGCCGGCATGCGAGTGGTGGTCGTCGGTACCAACGAGCGTGGCGATGTCGACATGGATGATCTCAAAGCCAAGATCGAGACCCACCGTGACGATCTTGCCGCACTGATGATCACCTACCCCAGTACCCATGGCGTATACGAACACACCGTGGCCGAGGTGTGTTCGCTTGTCCACGAGGCAGGTGGACAGGTCTACACCGATGGCGCCAACCTCAACGCCCTGGTGGGCGTCGCCCAGCCCGGCAAGTTTGGCTCCGACGTAAGCCACCTCAACCTGCATAAGACCTTCTGCATCCCCCACGGCGGTGGCGGGCCCGGCGTCGGCCCTATCGGCGTGGGCGAGCACCTGATCCCGTTCCTCCCCCAGACAACGGTGGAACCGGCGGGCGAGGTGCAGCGCCGAGTGTCGGGGGCAGCCTTCGGGTCGGCCGGGATCCTGCCGATCTCGTGGATGTACATCCGGATGATGGGGCCCGATGGTCTTCGTCGTGCGACCGAGGGGGCGGTCTTGGCTGCCAACTATGTGGCTTCACGCCTGCGGGAGCACTTTCCGATCCTCTACACCGGGCCCGGCGGACTTGTTGCGCACGAGTGCATTATCGATATTCGATCCCTCGATGAGGCCACCCAGGTGAACGTGGACGACATCGCCAAACGGCTTGCGGACTATGGCTTCCATGCGCCCACAATGAGCTTTCCAGTTGCCGGCACGCTCATGATCGAACCGACCGAGAGCGAGAGCTTGGCCGAACTCGACCGTTTCTGTGATGCAATGATCGGCATTGCGGCCGAGATCGCGCAGGTCGCCAACGGCGAAGTCGACGTGGAAGCCAGCGTGCTACGAAACGCTCCACACACCGCGGCCGACCTGCTGAACGACGACTGGGATCGACCCTACAGCCGTAACCAGGCGGCCTTCCCGCTGCCCGGCATGAAGCAGGACAAGTATTTCCCTCCGGTGGGACGGATCGACAATGCGCACGGCGATCGCAATCTGCAGTGCAGCTGCCCGCCGCTGGAGGCGTTTGAATAGCCGGTCGGTAGCGAGCCGCTGATCAGCGATTACTTAGCCGCGCGGAAAGCCCGAGAAAGCAGCGGGCTGTCGGCCGCCAGGTCTTTCTTGGGAGGGCCCGCCTCTTCGGGATCTTCGTCGCCCTGCTTGGGCCAGCGGAATCCTTCTTCGGCGGCGGGCTGTTCTTTGGCCACGGGCGCAGGCTCCGGCTTTGGCTCAGGCTGTGGTCGACGAGCGGCCGGACGTTCGGTGGGGACGGCCGGGGCTGGCTCGGCCGCAACCGGTTCTTCTACTTCGGTGTCTTCGGCTCGACGCGACTGCGGATCGGCAGGGCGCTTGGTAGAAGGACGTTCGGTAGGCACGGCGAAGGCCGGCGCTGGGCGACCCTCATCCTCAGCCGACCAGATCTCGAGCTTGCGAGCCCCGGTTCTGCGATCGACCATCTGCCAGCCCACAGGGGCTGTACGCGACGAAGCGTGTCGCTCACACAGCGGCATTCCATTGCGCGCATGTGTGAGGTCGATCAGTATCGCAGTTGAACGCTCGGCGTCGAACTGAAGACTTGCGGCTGCTTTTTCCCGGCACCCGATGCGGCTGCATATCAAACCCACGGCGCAAAGAGTATCGCCTGTGGGCATGCTGTGGTTGTGGAACGCGTGAGAGAAAGTGTCCGTTCTTTTCATCCGACGTCCGGAACGTTGGTCCGCGTCGTCGAAATTTTCGGTGTCGGACTGCGCGAAAGTGATGACGGTGCGGTCGTTTTGGCCAATGAAAACGGCGATCGATCGGTCCATGGATCCGTTCTTCGCGGCGTCGCAGACCACCAACTTCTCGCCGCTCCAAATGATCGGAACCTGCTGAACGTGTCGGTGTCGGACGTAGACGCTGACTCCGCTGGCCTGGTATGTGGAGGCCGAGCCACTTTGCTCCTCAGTCCAATCAAAGACTTACCAGCGGAAGCGATCCAGTGGCTTGCCGCCAGCGAGCCGGTGGTTTTGGTGACACCAGCCGATGGCTCCGGACCCGACCTTGTAGTCAGCACCCAGGGCCACGCGGGTGCACTCGAATCGCCCGAACTCACCGATCAGGCCATTGCCGCTGCCCGTCAGGTGATTCGGAGGGGAACCTCAACCGCAGAGTTGGTGGAAATTTTTGACACTTCGCTTTTGCTATCCGCGGCAATCCCCACCACACGCGCCATCATCGTCGGCGGCGGTCCGATGGCAGATGCGTTTCGGGCCCAGGGAGAGCTCATGGGGTGGCAGGTGCACATGACCGACGACGCGGTCGAAGCGACATCATTCTGCGACACGGCCACTCCCGCTGACGCGGTGTTGGTGCTGAGCCATAACCCAAACGTCGATACACCAGTGCTCGCTGCCGCTCTTTCAAGTTCGGTCGGATACATCGGCGCCATGGGATCTCGCCGCACTCAGGCCGCTCGAGCCGAACGCCTGGAGGCGCTGGGACATAACGATCGTTCTCGCATCAACGGGCCAGTAGGCCTCGACCTTGGGTCGCGAACGCCCTCGGAGACTGCCGTTGCGATGGCAGCAGAATTTCTTGCCGTACGCCGGGGTCGCCCACCGGCATCACTCTCTACTCACGACGGACCAATTCACGCATGACCGAACCTACGTTTGCTGGACCCCAGCCTCCTACTGCGCTCCCCAAGCTCAGCCCCTATGGCGGGCCTGAGCGACCCCGATCGGGTGCGGTGGACAACCTCAAAGGCTCGATCCTCAGCGGCATTCGATCCTTTGGCTCAGCCACGGCATCGCTGCGGGCCACACCGGACTATCTGATCATCGGAACCAAACGCGGTGGCAGCACCTCGCTTGCTCGCTGGGTTCTCCAACATCCCGATGTGCAGTCGCTCTTTCCCGCGCAGGAGACCCGCAAGGGCACCTACTACTTCGACGTCAACTACAGCCGTGGAGCATCGTGGTATCGCTCCCACTTCCCCACCAGAGCCTCGCTTGCCCTGAAGTCGAAGAAGGCCGGCCGACAGCAATTGATCGGCGAAGCGGTTCCCTACTACCTGCATCACCCGCATGCACCGGTGAGAGCGCGCTCGTTCGCCCCGAACGCAAAAATCATCGCACTACTACGTGACCCGGTGCAGCGGGCCTACGGCCACTGGGGGGAACGGACTCGTAACGGTGTTGAATGGCTTCCGTTCGCCGAAGCGTTGAGCGCCGAAGCCGAACGTCTGGCTGGGGAAGAACAACGCATTCTTGATGATCCGGGCTACGTGAGCTTTGCTCACCAGCACTTCAGCTACGTCGACCAGGGCCGCTACGAACGTGGGCTGGCCCGCTGGATGAAACACTGGCCCGCCAATCAACTGCTGGTGATCCGCAGCGAAGACATGTACGCCGATCCTGCCACGGTCTACAGCCAAGTGACCGAGTTTCTGGGCCTGGCACCGTTCGAGCCAGCCGAGTTCGGCGCGTGGAACATGAAAGCGACGTCGTCCATCCCACCCGATGAAGAGGCCCGGCTCCGGACGCTTTTGGCGCCCAGCATCACCAACACCGAAGAGTTGGTGGGGAGATCGTTGCATTGGAACCAGTAGCCAACCCCAAGCAAGCAGTGCTCTTTATCGGTGGGCTCGGGCGTTCGGGAAGCACGCTTATCGAACGACTTCTCAATGAATATCCACAGACCTTCGCCATCGGCGAAAGCGTCCACATCTGGGAGCGAGGTCTGCGAGACGATGAGCTGTGTGGCTGCGGCGACACCTTCAGTCAGTGTGCGTTCTGGTCCGAGGTCGGCCGCGAGGCATTCGGCGACTGGTCCGAAATCGACGTGAGCCAGGTCATCGATCAACGGTGGGACATCGACCGGTCCCGTCGACTCCCCCAGATGATCAAGGCCCATCGCAGCGGAATCATCCCGTCGGACCACAAGGACTACCTCGAACTCATCGGCTCCATCCTGGTCGCTGCAGGACAGGTGGCCAAGCGACAAACCGGCGCCAGCATCGTGTTGGACTCGTCGAAACATCTCAGCTCCGCCGCGTTGTATTCCTTAGATGATCGGTTGGATGTCCGCGTTCTCCACGTGATCAGAGATCCGCGTGGTGTGGCGTACTCGTCAACCAAAGTGGTCGATCGGCCCGAAGCACGCGGGGGCGACATGGAACAGATGCCCACCTACAGCCCGGCTCGCACCGCGGCCCGATGGGTTACCGACAATACCGGCTTCGCTCAGCTCGAACGGCTCGGCGTACCGACGTTGCGTCTGCGGTATGAAGACTTCCTCACTGACCCGTTGGGTTCTCTGGCTTCGGTCGCCACGTTCGCAGGCATCGACCCGCCCGAACTTCCCGACGGCGTATTCGACGGCTCCACCGGCGTGCTCGCTACTCCGATGCATTCGGCGGCTGGCAACCCGATGCGCTTTGGCAGCGCCAACGTGACCCTTCGTCTCGACGACGCCTGGCGATCCAAGATGCCAGCCAAGGACCGCCGTCTCGTGAGCGCCATCACCGCCGGCACCCGCACACTCTTCGGCTACTAACCCCCACCCAAATTTCGTCCATGACCCACAATTGTTGTGGGTTATGGATGTGAGATCGCACAGTTTGGGGTCTCACACGAAATTTGGAGCGAGTCATTGTGGAGCGAGTCATTGTGGACCGGCCCTTCTTTGACGGTCGATCCAAGTCACCCCAGCAGGCGCTCGTCGAGCGGGTACGAGGTCAGCTGCTCGTAGCCGTCCTGGGTCACGAGCACCTGCTCTTCCAACTTCACTCCATCGTGCTCGCCGACGGCACCGACATAGCTCTCGATGCACAACACCATTCCCGGTTGCAGAACGTCGTCGTATCGATTCGGTCCGCGGTGTCGAGGGTCGATGCGCGGGTACTCGTCGCACATTCCGACGGCGTGAACGATGCATGGGTAAGCGAGCTCGTGGAACTCTTCGAGTTGTTCGTAGGACTGTTCCTGAAATTCGAGCAACGTGATGCCCGGCCGGACCAGGGCCCGGTTGTGTTCGACCTCGCGGCGCGCGTGGTCGTACAGCTCGCGTTGGCGAGCCGATGGCGATCCGGGCCCGCAGAACAGTGTGCGACTGATGTCGGCAAAGTAGCCGAACGGTCCGACCATGTCCGTATCGAAGGCAACCAAGTCGCCGGCTTCGAGTCGTCGCGGCGACGCCTCCTGCAACCACGGATTGGTGCGCGGGCCGGAGGCGAGCATTCTGCCATCGTGCCAGTCGCCGTCGTTGGCCAGATTGGTGTAGTTCAGCAGGCCCCACAGCTGCAGTTCAGAAACTCCCGGCCGGATGGCCTGCGCCACGTGTGCAATCGCATGCTCGGCAACTGCGACCGCCCAGCGCATGCAGGCGATCTCGTCCTCGGACTTGATGAGCCGCGCCCGCTCGGTGACGTTCATCCCATCGATAACCTCCACACCACGTTCCTCAAGCGCCTGCACCACCGACGGATTGATGTACTCGAGCGCAACCCGTCGGCGCGTGGCACCGATGTCGTCGAGGTAGCGAAGGACATCGTCGGCAAGCCGTCCAGAGGCCGCCGCCATGCCCTCGCCGCCGTCGAAGTAGGAGAGCGCATGACCCCGACGCATTTCCGACGCGCGCAGCATGTCGCCGTAGCCCTCGTAGGCAATCGTCGGCCCATCGAGTGCGATGTACGCATACGTCGTTGGCGTTCGGCTCTGAAACAGCGTGTAGGTGCGGTAGTCCATCGCGTACCGGAGCGAGACCGGATTATGGATGAGCACCATGTCGGCGTCGCGATCGGCGAGTTCGCTGCGGAGCCGGCCCATCCGGTACTCGTGCAGCCGATCGTGGTCGATCTCCGGCAGATCCCGAGTAGTCGAAAGCTCGCTCCACAGGTCGTTGGTGACCATCTGGTCTGGATGCATGCGCCCATCGTCGCCGCGTTACTGGACGTTCGTCCAGTCATTAGGCCGCGGCCACCGCAATGCGAGCACGAGGAACCTGCCATCACCGCGCTCGTCTCGACCCCGCAGCCCTTTCGGCTATCGTCCGCGAAGTGTCAGACTGTCTCACGGAGACCAGTCAACGCTGCCTGGCCGGAGGAAACCACCGACTGATGTGCTGCTGCTACACCATGCCCTCGGGGTGACATCCGGGATTGAGGCGATCGCCGACGAGCTTCGCTCTGCGGGCCATCAGGTGACGGTGCCTGACCTGTACAACGGCGCCACCTTTGACACCGTCGAAGCCGGAGTCGCCCACGCCGAACAGGTCGGCTTCGACACGATCATTGACCGCGGGGTCGCCGCCGCCGAAGGGTTGGACGGCGAGCTGGTGGTGATTGGTTTCTCGCTGGGTGTTCTACCGGCCCAGAAGCTGGCGCAAACCCGCCCCGGCGTGATCGGCGCAGTGCTATGCCACGGCGCCGTGCCGCTGTCGATGTTCGGTGAAGGTTGGCCCGACAAGGTTGCTGTGCAAATCCACCTCGTGGAGGCAGACCCCTTCGCTGAGGAGGACCTCGAGGCCGCCCACCAGATCGCCGGCGCTGCCCCAGGCGGCGAGCTGTTCCTCTACCCAGGCTCTGGGCACCTCGTCACCGACTACAGCACCGCCGACTACGACCCAGCGTCTGGCCGCCAGATCATCGAGCGTCTGCTCACCTTCGTCGCTGCCGCGGCGGGCGCGGGTCTACTGGCTCTTAATTCGTAGTTCGCCCGAACGGTTGGGCTTAACCGTGTGACCTTCGGAGCGGAGCAGTTCGGCGTGACCCACCGGGTCGCTTGGGTTCAGTCGACCGGACGCAGCAACGACACGCCACCACACCAGGCCCTCGCTTGTGCGAAGCAGGTTGCCAACCGCTCGAGCCGCACCGGGGAAACCGGCTTCGGCCGCCACTTCGCCGTAGGTGAGAACGTCGCCCGGTTCAGTTTCGCCGAGGACCCGAAGAACCTCGGCTTCGAAACGACCTTCTTCACTCACTGGTTCTTGGCCCACCACGCGTCGAGCCGATGTTCCAGCTCGCTTTGAGAGAGTTCGCCTTCGGTGCGCTTGAGTTCTAAGAGGAACTTCAGTGCCTTTCCTACCTGTGGTCCCCCGTCGAGCCCCAGGTACGACATCACCGCATTGCCGTCCATCTGTGGCCGCTCCTTGGCCTTGGCGTCGGCGCGGGCCAGATCGACGATGCGTTCTTCAAGCTCATCGATGTGGGCCATCAAACGGGCTTCTTTGGCTCGATTGCGGGTGGTGCAGTCACAGCGAACCAACTGGTTCAGCTGCCCCAACAGATGACCTGCGTCGCGGGCATAGCGCCGCACCGCCGAGTCGCTCCATCCATCGGCATAGCCCTTGAACCGACCCGACAGACGCACCAGTTCGGCGACGTCCTTGACGACGGGCTGCTCGAACTCGAGCGCCCGTAGTCGTTTCTTGGTGATCTTGGCACCGACCGCCTCGTGGTGGCGGAACGTCACGCCCCCGTGTTCAAATGAACGAGTGGCCGGCTTGCCAATGTCGTGAAACAAGGCCGCCAGTCGCAAAATTGGGTCGGGTTTGGTCTTACTCGTGACGGCGATCGTGTGAGCCAGCACATCCTTGTGCTTGTGGATCGGATCTTGCTCAAGACGCAGCGCAGGAAGCTCCGGCACCACGACATCGGCCAGGCCCGAATCACAGAACTCCCACAGGCTTTCGGTGCAATCTTGCGGCGCGAGGGCATCGGTGAGCGCCTGACGCTTTTCTTCAAGTGTGAGGTCGGACATAGGGAGGCTGATCAGGATAGGTCTACGCGGCTCAATGTGAACGCGACTTTTTGCCGATAGGAACCGTCAGAAGGATGAGACCCATGAGAGAAACGAAACAATGAAACGAGTACTTGCCGGTATTGCGGTAGGAGTTGTTGGCGTTGCCGTTCTCATCGCGACCACTGGCTCGCTGAGCTTTACCTGGCCCTGGAACATCGTTCCCGACGTCAATGAGGTACAGGTAGATCTGCAGCTGCCAACCGAGGCTCGTATCGTCAGCGTCGAGCCAATCATGCTCGATTGCCGCGCTCGGGTGCATGCCGAAGTCCCCATTTCAGGAACTCGTGAACACGCACTGTTCAACCAGGTTTACCGAACCGACACCATCGAAATGGTCGCGATCGGCGACGTCGATACTTGCGTCGACGGCGGCGCCGCCCGAGTTCTGCGCCGGTCCGACGGGACCACAGAAATCGTCATTCCGGCCGAGTCGATCAAGTTCGTACGACCACGAGTCAACGCCGTTGACACCGCCGCCTCGGTTTCGGTTTCCAAGGGCCTCCTCGGCAAGGCGACCGACGTGTTCCCCTGGGTAAGCGATGATCTGGGCCTCACCCCGACCGCATATGCCTATAGCCAGAACGTCATCGGCTCCAGCAGCTGCATGCAGACCGCCTTCACGGTGACCGAAGGACTCATCACCGACGCGTATCGCCAACAGTTCATCGATCAGGGCGCCAGCGCCGACAAGTTGACCGTGCGCATCGACGGCGAACCAAACTTCGACGATCCAGAACCGATCTACATGGGCGACGGTGTCGAGATGTCGGTTGGCGAGGGCTCGGTCAGCTGTATCGCCGACGATGACCTGAGCTAGCAGGCCGGCGCTCGCCTACGGCGCAACCGTCCATGTCGGCGGAGCGAATGTGCGCGGTGGCTGCGTCGGCGCAGGAGTCGTGGGCGGGCTGGTGGTCGTCGGACGGCGGGTTGTCGCCGGACGCCGGGTCGTCACAACCTTCTTCGCAGTGGTCGGCGGAGCGGTCGTCGTGGTTGTCGTGGTTGTTGTCGGCGCTGCGGTTGTGGTTGTCGGCGCTGCGGTTGTGGTTGTGGTCGGTGCTGCCGTTGTTGAAGTGGTCGAGGTCGAGGGGGCAGGCGCTTCGGTGACCCGAACCACCTGGGTGGTCGTCGTTCCGCCATCGGCGTCCAGAATGTCGACGCTGCCGGTGCGATCTCGGCTGAGGCCCACGAACAACAAGCCAACGGCGATGAGTCCAACGACGGCGACCATGAATACTTCGGCTCGTTTGAATTCGCTCATGACTTCACCTCCACGTCGATTGATCTGCCCTATAAGAATGGCCGCTGAACGCAAGCTTGACTAGATCTGAGCTGGGTTTACCCAATGCGTTGGGGTCGTCCTGACCACGCGCCCTCGGGAACTACCCAAAATCGCTTTTGCTCATTGTGACTAGCGTCACTAGGTTGACGGTGCGGCCTATTCACAACCAAGGAGACAACATGCGCATGCGTTTTGGAACATTTATGGCTCCGTTCCACGCCCCGGAGCACAACCCCACCCTGTCGCTAGAACAGGACCTTGATCTGATCGAACACATGGACAGACTTGGTTTCGATGAAGCGTGGATCGGCGAACACCATTCGGCGGGCAGTGAGATCATTGCCTCGCCGGAGATCTTCATCGCCTCTGCAGCAGCCCGCACCAAGAACATCAAGCTGGGAACGGGCGTGGTGTCGCTTCCGTACCACAACCCTTTGTGGACCGCGGAACGAATGGTGCTTCTCGACCACCTCACGCGCGGCCGCATCATGCTTGGCGTTGGACCGGGAGCCCTTCCCACCGACGCGGCGATGTTGGGACTCGAACCGCAAGAGATGCGACCGCTGCTCCATGAGTACATGCAGATCGTGATGCAGTTGTTGACCACCGACGAGCCCGTCAACTACTCCTCGGACCGGCTCACACTGAAGGATGCCCGCCTCCACCTTCGCCCCTATTCCGAACCGTTGTTCGACATAGCTGTCGCCGCCGTGGCATCTCCATCGGGAGCCAAACTGGCTGG
The DNA here is from genome assembly GCA_938029215.1 of uncultured Acidimicrobiales bacterium. Lineage (GTDB taxonomy): Bacteria > Actinomycetota > Acidimicrobiia > Acidimicrobiales > SZUA-35 > JABDIY01. Next base: position 31,285 of record CALHFG010000009.1, read on the forward strand.
CCAATACGGTGCCGGCGTTCTGAGCCTCGGCGCAACCGTGGCGGTCGGGATGGACGTGCTCGCCCACCATTGGACGATTCAGGAAGAGGTCGCGGCGAAGCACGGCCAGGTTGCCGATCGGGAAAAGTGGCGACTCGTGGGCTTGATGCATCTCGCCGAAACCGAAGAGGAAGCCCGACGCGACGTGGAGTACGGCATCACCCAGTGGTTCCGCTATTTCCAGAACGTTGCGGCCTTCCCACAGATGGCGGTCGAGGGAGGCGACATCGACGAGATGGTCAACTTCGTCAATGGCGGCCTTGGCGTTGTCGGCACGCCCGATCAGGCGATTGCCCAGATTGAAGAGCTCATCGAGCAAAGCAACGGTGGCTTCGGTGCCTACTTACAACTGGCCCACAACTGGGCGAACCCGCAAGCGACGAAGAAGAGCTGGGAGCTGTTTGCTCGCCACGTCATGCCGCGATTCCAAGGTGCTGGCAGCAGCCTGGTCGGTGCCGCCGAGCGGGCGGAGAAGCGTCGGCCCGAACTGGCTGAGAAGCAGTTGATCGCCGTTGACGAAGCGACCGCGCGCTACGAAGCCGAGCGCGAGGACATCGTGTTGGCCTAGCGGCTGAATCGAGGCTGAACATCTGACGTTGTGAGAAATGGCCTGTGCCCTACTGTGGAGGTATGGCACAGGCCCAACCATCCTCACCTCGATCGGCCGGACAGCGGTTCTCGTCGACCGTTGTGATGGCCGCGTCGGTTCTCGGATCGATCGTCGCGCTTTGGTGGGTAATCGAGATTCTCGATACCTACCTCCTCAACGACTGGCTTCAGGGCAACGGAATTCAGCCTCGTCAACCTCGTGGTCTCGACGGAATCTTGTGGGCGCCATTTCTTCATAGCGACTTCGGCCACGTGATGTCGAACACGTTCCCGTTCCTCATTCTGTCCGGACTCATCTTGCTACGTGGGTTCCGGCGATGGCTCACTATCACGATCATCGGTCTGTCTCTGGGCGGGTTTCTCACCTGGCTCCTAGCGTTTGAGGGCCGAAGCAATCACATCGGCGCTAGCGGGGTCGTCTTCGCCTACTTCGGTGCGCTGTTCGGAGCCGCCTTCTTCGAACGAAAGCCGGCCGCCTTCGCACCAGCGATCGTTGCGATGGTGATGTACACCACCACCGTCGTCGTTGGCCTCGTTCCCCAGGCGTTCGTTTCGTGGGAGGGCCATTTGGCTGGTTTCGTTAGCGGAATCGTTGCGGCGAAGCTGCTGGCCGATGAACGACCCCCTCGCAAAGATCCAGACGCCGACATCGAGAAGTACTTCGGCACCGACGAACCGTGGCTTACTTCATGACCACCGATGCCAACATCACAGAACACCACGGCCGGTGCTATTGCGGCCGCGTCGACTACACGGTGGCGGGACCGCTGCGAGACGTCGTCGATTGTCACTGCGAGCGTTGCCGCCGCATCACCGGCCACCACATTGCAGCTACCCAGATCGAACGAGACAAGCTCTCGCTCAACGAGTCCAGCACGCTGAAGTGGTTCCATCCCGACGACGACCCCAACGTTGGCTACGGCTTCTGTGCGAACTGCGGGTCCAGCCTTTTCTGGCGTGAGTCCGACGACTGTGAACGGTGGTCTATCTGCGCCGGAACGCTAGATCACCCCACGGGAATGAAGACATCCCTGATCCTGTTTGCCGACGAAGCTGCCGACTACCACCGCCTCGACCCGAACGTCGAGCAGCTAGCGACCGAATAAGTGCCGCTTCAGATCAACGATCAACTCACGATCCCCGACGCCGAGCTGGACTGGCGATTTGGACCCTCGGGCGGTCCCGGAGGACAGCATGCCAACACGGCCAACACCCGGGCCGAATTGGTCTTCGAAATCGCTGAAAGCGAGTCGTTGACCGACCGTCAACGAGAGCTTCTGGACCGTCATTTCGGTCCTCGGATCCGGGTCGCTGCAGAAGACACTCGGTCCCAAGCCCGCAATCGAGACATCGCTCTCGACCGGCTACGAGAACGAATCGTGATGGCCCTCAAGCCGAAGCCGGTGCGGCGGCCCACCAAACCGGGGCGCGGAGCCAAAGAGCGTCGCCTTCGGGCGAAGAAAGAAACCTCTCAACGTAAATCGAATCGCAACTACCGTGCGAGCCGCGACGAGTGATCCACCTCCTTCACAAAGAGGGCCTGCGCGACGCGGTCGAAATCGCCGACGGACTCCGAGCACGCGGAGCCCAGGTCGTGCCTCTGGCGTCGGAGAGCTCGGACCACATTGCGGCACTCCTTGCCAGCGCCGACATTGCTCGCCTGGTGGTGGCCGGTGGCGACGGAATGGTCCACCATGCGCTACAACACGTGGCGGGGTCAGACATCGAACTCGGGATCGTCCCAGCCGGCACCGGCAACGACATTGCTCGGGCGCTGAAGATCGGTCGGCGACGCGACGCCATACAGACTGCGCTCTTCCCCGCCCGTCCGACCGATCTCGTCCGCATCACCGACGAAGCTCGCCGCTCCGCGTGGGTGCTCAGCATCCTTACCGCGGGCTTCTCAGGAACGGTGACCAAGCGAGCCAATGAAATTCAATGGATCGGCGGACAAGCTAAGTACACCGCTGCGACGCTCGCGTGCCTCCCCAAGTTGGCCGCTCACCGGGTGAGCGGGCTCGACGACACCGATTCGTTCGCCATTCTGGCTCTGGCCAATACCCGGTTCTTCGGAGGCGGGATGGCTATGTGTCCCACCGCCGATCCCAACGATGGCGAAATGGAGATCGTCGTGGTGGACCATGTACACCCGCTCCATTTGGCCGCGGTACTTCCGGCCGCCTTTGTGGGTCAACACATCCGAAGTCGACGCGTCCACCAGTTCAGCAGGCAGCGAGTCACGTTGGAAACCGATGCTGCCTGGTGGGCCGACGGCGAACCCCTCCCCCATACCGGGCAGGTGACGGTTGAGGCCGTTGCGGGAGCGGTGTCGATCGCTCGCCCGAAGTGACCCAACATGCCTGAGGGCGACACGATACGCCGACTGGCGGCCACCATCGAGCACCGATTTCTTGGTCAGGCCGTAACCAGCTGCGTTTTTCGCCACCCGGCGTTGGCTACGGCTTCGCTTGCCGATCTTTGTCTCGAAAGCGCCGATGCGCGCGGAAAGCATCTTCTCATTCGCTTCAGCGACGGTCGCACACTCCACATCCACCTGCTGATGCAGGGCCGGGTCACCTTCCGGCGAGCGTCCGACGTTCCCGACTGGCGCCGGCGGTTCGAAATAGCGTTCGAGTCCGGCGTGATGACCGGGATCGATGTGCCAAAGATCGAACTGATCAAGACATCTACCGAAGCCCAGATCCTGGACTTCCTCGGTCCCGACCTGTGCGGCAGCTACGACCACGCTGTGGCAACGGAACGGCTGCGATCAGCCAAGGATCGACCCCTGAGCGAGGCCCTGCTCGACCAGCGCCTGATCGCCGGGTTCGGCAATATCTACGCGGTCGAAACCCCGTTCATCTGCGGCATCTCACCATTTCAGACAGTGGAGACTATCGAGGACATCAACCGGGTCGTCGCCGTCGGCGCTGCCCTCATCCGCACCAACGCACGCCGGGGTCCACAGCGCACCACCGGCCAAAACCGAGTTCCCGGCGACCACTGGGTACTGAGCAACGACCGGCGTCGGTGCCTGATCTGTGGCTCCAAGGTGCGGCGGTATCGCGGTGAGCAAACGCCATGGCGACGCCGCACCGCCGTGTGTCCCACATGCCAAGCGATCTCGGACAAACGAACGGTTGATCAGGCCCGAGTGCGCCATCTACTGCGCTCCCACCCGGCGCTCACAATCCTGGATCTCGACGATGCAACGCTGTCGGTTTCGACCGTTGAACCGGTAGAGGTAGAGCGAATCGGATAAACCCAGACTTGATTTGTCCCTGCTTGTCCCCCGCGATTGCTGCCCCGACCGTTCCAGAGATATGTGCATTTGGGGTGGGTCGACTCGATGACGGCTATCTACGCTCAACGGGACGTGATTGAACGGCGCGTACTAGACGATCCCTACGACGAGGTACTGCCCGCCCCGCGGACGGTGTTGTTCGACGACTTCTACACCAGCCAGTACGCCAAACTCGTTGGTCTGGCATTCGCCCTCACGGGAAACCGCATGGTGGCCGAAGACCTCGTACATGACGCGTTCACCGAAGCCCATCGGCGTTGGGACAACGTCTCCAAGTTCGACTACCCCGAAGCCTGGATCCGCCGGGTGCTTATCAACAAGAGTCACTCACGGGGTCGACGACTGATGAGCGAGGCGCGCATGATCGCCAAGGTCAAAGGTCGGCGCCTTAGCCCCGAGTCCGAAATTGTGTTGCCGGCCCGTTCGAGCGCGGTTTGGGAGGCGGTTCGTTCACTCCCCAAGCGTCAGGCCGAGTCGATCACGCTGCATTATTGGGAGGACCTCACGATTGCGCAGATCGCAGAGATTCTCGAACTCGGCGAGGAGTCGGTGAAAACTCATCTCAAACGCGGGCGGGCCAAACTGGCAGTGATCATGGCGGAGAACGAAGGGACATCAGCGTGAACTTCGAGAATGAGCCACACGACGCGCTCCGCTCGGCCGTAGAAGACCTGCGGGCGGGAACAGACCATCTCCCCGTCCCGGAGTTCTCACCTCGGTCATCGACTGCCGGACCATTCGCGGCCGGGGTGGCCGTTGCGCTATTGGCGGTCGCCGGCGTCTTCGGTATCCAACGCTTGACCAGTGACAGCACGAGCGAGGTCGAGGTTGCGGGACCGACCACCACACAAACCCAGTCGAGCGAGCCAACCGCTCCGCCAACCAGCACAGCCGAGGACGCCCTCTTGCCGCCGCTCGCTGGCGGGGCAACCCAACCATTTGTCGATGCCGAGGTCGGTGTCGAAATCGTACGCGTCACCGGCGCTCAACCTGGGGGCGCGATCGCTCCGGCGTATTCGAACTCGGCAACCTTCAACCCCAGTGGGTCGCTCTTTGTCTTGTACGAGCAGGGCGAGGGCCATTGGCTGTACGACGGAAACACTCTGGCACCCGTGGGGCCGATCAGCATCGGCAGCGACGATGTGTACAACTGGTCCTGGCACCCCACAGATCCCGATGTCCTGCTCCACCCCGATGGGGGCGACAGCAATCGACTTCGTGAGCTCAACGTCCGCACCGGGGGTAGCAAGGTTGCCGCAACCTTCGACCAGTGCCGTTCGGTCGGGCAGGGCCGAGGTTTTGGCAGCACAGCGAACCACACAGCGCATATGGGCTTGCTCTGTGACACCGATGCGGGCCAGTTCTGGATGGTGTACAACATCGTCGACGGCGGGGTGATCTTGGCTCCAGAACCGACCGACTCTGGGTCCGCCCCAGTGTCTGCCTCCGTCGACGGCTCGCTGTTTGCGGTGTTCGCCAATGAATCAGTTCGCCTGCTCGACTCGTCCCTCTCCCCTACTGACGCTGATCCCGTTCCCGGTGACGCGTCGGCACTGGCAGTTATCCGCCGCAGCACCGATGGCCAACCCGTCGCGGTCACAACGCTGTACGACGAACAGGATGGGTCGAACGGACTCGCTATCTCGTTCGACTTGGTTACAGGAGAACGGTTTGGCCTTATCGATGGTCGGGTCGGATTTCCGCCCTCGGGTGCCCGAATGGCTGGATCGTTCGACTCAGGCAGCGTCGCGATCGCTACGGCCACCGTCGAAGGCGACGTCGGCCAATCCGTCGCCCAGAGCTATGTGGGGCAAATCACGCTGCTCACCCCGGGTGCTGAGCCCCAAGAAACCAACCTCGGTGCCCATCGCATGTCGCCAGGCACATACCAGGGGTCAGAGTGGGGTGACGACACGATTCTTGCGGTCGATCCGCAAGGTCGATACGTGCTCTTTAGTAGCGATTGGGGCACGCAGCGGGCCACAAACACCTACGCAATCCTTCTCGACCGGTAGTTTCCGACCACTGGCCGTGGGACTCAGGAACTTTCTTTAGCTGCTTCGACAAGCTGAGCAGGGAATATGACCTGGGTCACAAAATGGGACCTAAGGCTCATAGACATCAAGGGCCCCATGTGGGAAACTGAATCACGGGATAGCAATAGTTATCTCGTGGTGAATCTTGGCCCTGATTGCCAGGGCCGGGACCTCAAGTGTCAGGCCCTGTGTCTGACAGAAAGGAGCCAGCAACTGTGAGTGCACGTCACCGTAAAGACGGAAGCCTCCTCGCCCCGGAGAAGATCGATGAGGTCGAACTCCGCCCGGACAAAACAGTCCGTGCGAAGGAGCACCGCAAGGTACGTCACCAGCTCCACCAGGAGCTACACACCGTGGAGGACCCCGAAGCAGCTGTATTCAGCCGCCCAAAGTTCGATCATCCACCGAGAACTGCTCCAAAGAAGAAAGCGAAACGGCATTGGAAAGTGAAGGCGTGGAAACGAAGGACCACCGAGCGCCGACAACGCAACGCCGAACGAGAACGAATACGGCAAACCGGCCTGGCCGCTAGCGACATTCTGGATCTCGCCTAACGCCACAAGGAACGACGACAGCAACACAGCATGAGAGCCCGGCCCCAGCGCCGGGCTCTCCTAGTTTTCTGCGCTGGTCACCCACCCGGCAAGGACGAGACCGTCGGTGATGGCGCTGCGACTGACCGCCGCCACAGTCACGATGGAACACAATGCGGTTGCACCAAGGACGAGGTACATAACCAAGATCTGGATAAGTACGGCGTCGACAGGATCCACACCGGCCAGCAACAGCCCGGTCATCGCTCCGGGGAGGGCAATGAGGCCGACTACCTTGGTGCGTTCGATCTGAGGAACCAATGTGTTGCGGGCGGGGGTTGGCGCCATGAAGCGAACGATCTGTGCGCGGTTCATCCCGAGGGAGAGCATTGCTTCCAGCTGGTCGCGCCCATCGCGATTGGCCGCCACCGCGAGGTTGACTCCCTGCACCGCCGAGGGCATCGCATTGCCGATAGTGATCCCAGCCATGACCACCATCGCAACCGGCGATACCTCGAACACTCCCGAGGCAAAGATCACAATCAAGCTCATCACCGTGGTGAACGCAACCATTCCGCCGGCCACCGCGTACAGGGCCCTACTGGGGGCTTTCGCTCGCCGACCGATAACGAACGCGGCAACCGCCACCATCACACAGATCCACACCACCGCAGCACGCGTAGCCCACGCGGACGCAAACAGGGCGGTGAGAACGAACCCGACGACAAGCAGCTGAACCGCCGCGCGCATCGCGGCCACCACGATCTCTCGCGAGACTCCGAGTCGAAGCCAGTGAGCAAGCGCCAGGGAGAGACCTACCAACACCAAGCTCGCGACAAGGACGGGAATACCGAGCTCGGTGCTCCCCGAGTTCAGCTGAGCCAGCATGCGCTACGCGTCGAGAACGATTCCACCGGCCGATGGCTGGGCGAGAGGCGGTTCGGTCGACCACGGAAAGTTGATCCACTGGTCGGTCCGCTTCCAGATGTAGTCACACTTGACAAGCGAATGAGGCTTCTCGTAAAGAACGGCGGTTCGGGACTCTGCCACGACGTCCTGACAGAACTCATGGACGGCCTTTAACGTGTGGCCGGTGTCGGCCACATCGTCGGCGACAAGAACCTTAGAGTCGGTGAGATCGAACTTGTCGAGGTACGGGGGCAAGGTCGTCGGCACATCGAGACGTTCGTCTACACCGGTGTAGAACTCGACGTTCATGACGTAGAGGTTCTTTACCGACAGTGCGTATCCGAGGGAACCAGCGACGAAAAGGCCGCCGCGGGCGATGGCCAGGATGATGTCTGGCCGGTAGCCATCATCGGCGACGAGCTGGGCCAATTCACGGGCCGCGGTGCCGTAGGTGTTCCAGTCGAGGTTCTCTCGTTCTTCACTCATGGGCACTGACCCTAGCGACCTCATCTCAATACGTCCCAGCCAGCCACCAGTGACCTTTTTGGATATAGGCGAGCAGGGCGTTTCCGTCGTCGTCGACAAGTTGAAATCGCGCTCGCCGGCGGAAGCGTTCCTGGTCCCACCACCGCTCATCGAGCAGCCACGGCCCAGCCCAGGAAACGACCGTTCGCCAGGTCCGCCCATCGACACAAACCTGGGCGGGCGGGGCCGATACCTTCCCTCGTCCAGACACCGAAACCGCCGCACCGTGAGCGTCGACGACCTGTATTGGATGCTCGGCGAACAGTTCGACCGGCGACGGTGCGGGCAGTTGCCCCGGCCACGGTCGCTCGTCGAAGATGGACAGCTGACGATCGGACAGTTCAACGGTGCCCGCTGGGAGAAGACGAATCATGTCGTCCGGTTCGCGACCACCACGCCATTCGGCGACCTGCACGTTGTCGGCGCCAACGAGGGCTTCAAGACGAGCCACAGCACGACCGGCCCGCTGATCTGCTTCGGTTTCCCCTCCCCAAAATCCGAGCTGCCGCCCGGCTGCCGGAATGAGGTTCTCGGGTCGAAGCACCAACAGACTTAGTCCACCGGAGGGCCGAACATTCGGTGACGCGTTGAGCCACCCATCGAGCTGCCAGCGGACGCGATCGGTCATTGCTGCCACCGACAGGGCTCCTTCGTGGCGCCAGCCACGGATAAACCGCTCACCATGTTCGCTCTCAGCTTCGATCGTCACCCGACTACATGCAGCGCCACGGCGCTGCAGTTTGGCGTCGAGTTCGAGGGCTAACTGTCGAGCTGCGAATGCTGCTTGGTCAATACGTTCGACGGGAGGTTCGAGCGAAAGCGACACTGCCATATCCGGCGGCGGGTCGGTGACGTCCGCGAGCCGATCGTCGGTTCCCGAAGCGCGGTGATGCGCCTGCAACCCTTCGCGAGCGAAACGTCCAAGGACATCAGAAGGGTCGAGCGCTGCGAAATCGCCGAGCGTTCGCAGTCCGAGCCGCCAAAGCACGTTGGTGAGTTCCGGCTGTTCGAGTGTGGTGATCGGGAGCGGGGCGAGAAACTCTGTGCTCCCGCCTGGAGCGATGATGCATGGTCCGCCGCGACGCATCCGCGCCGCAAGCCGTGCAGCGAACACTCCATCGGCGATACCGATATGACATTCGGTTTGACCAGCGAGAACCGTATCGACGGCTTCGAGTATCTGTTCGGCCAGCGAAGCATCACCGCCGAAGTATCGCGAAGGCCCAACGGT
>CALHFG010000010.1 GCA_938029215.1 uncultured Acidimicrobiales bacterium
GGAGACGACTTCCACCAGCTCGTCGTCGGCGCCCATTTGGCTAGAACCGGGTGTAGCCGCCGTCGACCACGATCTCGGTGCCGGTGTGATAGATCTGGCTGGGGTCGGCCAAGAACGCCCCGAGCGCCGCAAAGTCATCGGGTACTCCCCAGCGACGAATAGGGGTCCGTTGCGTAGTGGCGGTCATAAATTTCTCATAGCCGCGCATTGGGTCGGTCATTTCTGTTTCGACCCAGCCCGGAATGATGCTGTTGCAGCGAATCTGGTAGCGGGCGAGCTCAACAGCCAGGCCGCGCATGATCGCCAGTACGCCAGCCTTGCTCGCGGCGTAGGGCTGAGCCATGGGAGCGCCGTGTATGGCCGAGGTCGATGACACGCCGATTAGTGAGCCGCCTTCGCCCTGTTCGACCATGACCCGTGCCGCGGCCCGCAGCGAGAGAAACAACCCGTCGACGTTGACCGCTTGGAGGGCGTGCCACTCCTCGATGGTTTGATCAATGAACGGCGTGGGGTTCGCGCTCACGCCTGCGTTGGCGAACAGGCTGTCAACCCGCCCGTGATCCGAGCGCACCTGAGCCATCGTGCCATCAACCTGCTCCTCGGAGGAGACGTCTACCTGATGGCCCGACACGGTCGCGCCCTCGCTCTTGAGCTGGTCCACGGCGTTGCCGAGTTTGGTGGCGTTGCGGCCCCACAGTGAGACGGTGGCTCCGGCTGCTGCGCAGCCGCGTGCAAGGCCGAGGCCTATCCCTCCGTTGCCGCCGGTTATGACGACCACTTTTCCTGTGAGATCGGTCTGTACCTGAGCTGTCATTCCTCGACCGTACCGGTCGGGCTGGACTAGGACCTAACAGCGGCGGCGGCCGGGAAGATCCTGGACACCGTTGTCTGTGGCGTTCTCGTAGGCCCATTTGGCGATCGTGTCGAAAACCGGCTCCAGAGCGATGCCCTTTGGCGTGGCTGAGTAGCGGACCTCTCCGTGGTTTTCGGTGCGGCGAAGAATGCCCTCGCTCTCAAGTTCAGTGAGTCGAGCATCGAGCAGACGATCGGACAGGCCAGGGATCTGCAGTCGGATCTCGCCGAATCGAAGCGCGTTCTCGCCGAGAACTTTGAGAATCGAGCCCGTCCAGCGGCGGCCGATCAGTTCGATCGCATGCTGGAAATACGGACAGTACGGGCTGTCTTCGTGATCGTCGCCTTCTGCGAGGCCATGGGTGGGGAGCGCCACAGCAGCTAAGAATACTCCATCGTCTGCGAATGGCGCTCCCACGGTGGCCTAGACGGGTGCGAGTTCGCGGATCTGATCCTGAGCCTTCTGAACCTTGTCGGGGTCCATCATGAGGCCGCCGGCATCGATGACCGTTACGTTGGTGATGCCCAGGAATCCGAGAAAGGTCCGCAGGTGCGGCGTACCGAAATCGGCTTCTGAGTTGAGCGCAACACCACCGGAGGCGGACACGATGTAGGCCTTCTTGTCGGTCAGGTGGCCGACCGGTCCGGTGTCGGAGTAGGAGAAGGTGCGACCGGCGCGGGCCACGAGGTCCATCCACGCCTTTACTCCGCTGGGGACACCGAAGTTGTAGATCGGTGAGCCGATAACGACGATGTCGGCTGCCTCGACTTCGCTGATGATCGCGTCAGCAAGTGTTGCGGCCTGGTTCTGGGCGGGGGTCCGGTCAGCCGCGGGGGTGTTGTTGGCGACGAGAAGATCGTTGCTCAGCGCAGGGAGGCCGGTGAGATCCCGGTACACGATGGTCGCATCGGCGGCGATGGTGTCGACCAGGAGAGCGTTGAGGCCGTTAGTGACCGAGTCTGGTCCTGAGGCGGAGGAGTCGAGTTGGAGGATGGTTGTCATCAGGGGAGCCTTTCGGGCGGTGCACGGGTGAGTGCTTACGTTTGATTAGTAACGTAGCACTGGAATCCGACTCTCACTAACTAAAGATTAGTAACATCTGTCACGTGCGCTTGTCCCTCAATGCCAACTGATCTTGGCCATCGTCAGGGTGGAGCAATAAAAGACACTTCGGTCTGGGCCCGGGCTTAAGAACATGCCGTTGGCCAGCGGCGAGCCCACATCGACCCGGCTCACCACATAGCCGCTGGCGAGATCGAGCACGACAACATCGTCGTGCCGGTCGGCGGTGAAATCGTTGATCACCAGTTCGCCTGACTCTTCATACACCACTGGCTGCATCGTGGGCCGAATGCCGGCGGACCATTTCAGCTCGAGGGTGGCGTCGTCGAGGCCGGCGATTCCTCCGTTGATCGAATCCCAGTAGACCACGGTGTTCAGGCTGGGGACGTGCACCGGCGGGGCAATGATGCCGCCCCCGGGAGTATCGAGTGGGGCGGCCTCTCCGACCTGGCCAGACTCCAGGTCTACCTTGAGGAGGCGTTGCGGGCCTGGCCAGGGTGCCGGGTTCTGCCAGCTCAGGCGACCTCGGTTGGGTTCGGTCAACCGGCCGTTTGGATGATGATCGAAGATCGTTCTTACGCCTTCGATGTCGCCGTTATCCATAATCCAGGCGCTTCCCCCGGAAAGGCAGGAGTCCCAGGCCAGGCCTTGGGAGGGGTCGGTTCGGTACACCGGCTGCCAGTCATGGTCCAGTCGAAGCCCGTCGGCTTCGACCCACAGCCGAAACACTCGGGTCGTGCCGGGGATGTAGATCGCTTCTCCTTGGTGAGTAACGTCGGATGCAATTCGGCCCATCGACGGCTCGGGAAGCTGCACAGGATCGTGAACAAGTTCCAAGCGTTCGGGGTCTAGCCGCGTCAGCGTCGAAGGTCCTCCGTTTTCAAGCCGGAGATCCTTCGTCACGATCGACCCATCGCTCATGACCAGCAACCCATTGTGGGCCTGGTCGACGGGCAGCTCACGTTCGGCTGTCACCTCACAGTCGGTGCTCACTCGATGCAGAAACGAGCCGTTCACGTTGTAGAGGGACCCGTTGGCGTGAGCGGCAACCGCCCCGCACCACACGTGATCCCCACAGGGCAGCGGGCCGGTGTCCGCGATCGCTTCGAGTGTGTTTGGGTCGATTCTCTGGACCCAACCAAACGGGCGATCGCCCTCGAACGCAGCCATCGTCCCGGCCGCGAACCATTCGTTAGCATCGCGACGCACGACCATCACGTTCCAGCGCCCGTTTGAACTCGACGTCACTTCCGCAGTCGACGTCGCCGCATCGAGGCGACCGGCGGCGTGTTTCTGTCGGCGGTTTCCGCCGCACTCCACCGGCCAGGGGCTGGGCCAGTAGCCCGAATGGGAAGTTCTGAGATCTGTGGCGGTCATTCTGCACTCCGGTAGAACACGTTTCGAACTTAGAACATGTTCTATCATTCGGGCATGGTAGCGAGCCAATTGCGTGCAGATGATCAAGAACGTCGTCGGGACTCGATCCGGAAGGCCACTCGAACCGTGATTGCCGAGGGTGGTATCGAAGCGGCCACCGTGCGTTCCATCGCGTTCGAGTCCCGGCAGAGCGTGGCCACCCTGTACAACCTCATGGGTTCGCGTTCTGAGATCCTCGCCGCGGTATTTGACGACCTCTCTGCCGAGCTGAACACCGCGATTCGGCTGGACGACGGTCTGGCCGCCATCGAACAGCTTCAGCGGTCGATCAAAACCGCGGTGGCATACATGGTGAAGCGAAAACAGATCTTCGCCCCGATCATTGTGGAGCTCAGCCCCAACCTTGGAGGCGGCCCGTCGGCTCGTTCAAGCTTTGAGCAGTCGGTGGCGTTGCAACGGTCGATTGTTGAGCGTGGCCTCCACGAGAGAGTGTTGATCGATGACATCAGCCCCGACGTTCTTTCTCGGGCCGTTGTCCGCTCGTTTATCGACGTAGAACAGCGATGGGC
>CALHFG010000011.1 GCA_938029215.1 uncultured Acidimicrobiales bacterium
GAAGATTTCTAGATTGGCGCGAGCGATGGTGAATCCGTCGTCGACGCTGTTGAAGCAGGTGATTCCGGTTCGTTCGCTTTTGCAGTCGAAGCCATCTACTTGAATCGCCGAACCGTAGGGCAGGACCTCGGCTTCCAAGTCCCAGTAGACGTCGCTGTAACAGCCGTACTCGATGCCTTCGGGGGTCAGTGACACGTTGTCGCCCCAATCAAACTCACAATCTGCTTCCGTCGGGCTCTCTATTGTCCACTCGTGTTCCAAGACATGACACGACACACCAAAGACTTCGTTGATCACGCACGAAATGTTGCCCGAAGGACTCACGAACGATCCGGATTCTCCCGGAGTGAGGACCGGGGTGTCTTCAGTCTCGGTAGTCGACTGGGGCGCGGTTGTCGTCGTGCTGGGGGCGGCCGTCGTAGTCGTTGATAGCGAGTCGCTATCGTCTGCGGTATTGGTGGTTTCGGTGCCGGTGAGGGTGATGAGGCCAAGGACGCCGGCGACCACCGCTACGGCTGCGGCCATTGCCAATAGAACCGTACGGCGGGATCGGTGAGTTTGGGGTTGTGTGTTCATGTCCGTAAGACGGATCACGTTGTCGTCGGTTTGCACAGCTTTCGCAAAAGTTGCTTCCGAAGACGCGGACACAGCCCGTTCCGCCTCGATCGCTTTGAGCCGGGCATCGATTCGTTCCCAGGTTCCCGGCTGCGGTTCAGGAATCTCCGACCCAAGAAACTCCGACAATTCCTCGTCGTTCACTGCGACCACCTTTCCAGTCGTGCCCGCGCCCTGCCGACCCGTGCGGCGACGGTTCCGCGCGGCTCGCCAAGGATCTGTGCTGCCTCGTCATAGCTGAATCCCAGATGGCTGATCAACATGAGTGCCGCACGCTCCTGGGGAGCCAGTTGGTCCAACGCCGCTTCGAGCTCGATCCGGGCCAGTACAGCCTGCGCAACGTCCGCTCGCCGATTCCCCGCCTCCCCCACCTCGGAGAGATCGCTGTGCCGACGCCTTCCTTCAAAGCGAAGATGGTCCAGGGCGGTTCGGTACACAATGGCGTGAATCCAAGTGGTCAAGGCTGAACGACCATCGAAGTCCGGCAGTGCCCTGAATGCCTTTTCATACGCCGCCTGCATCACGTCATCGGTCTGGTCGCTGTTGCGGACAACGGCCCAGGCCACGCCCCGAAACCTGTGATCATGGATGCGAACAAACTCACCAAAGTCCCGTGCGCTTAGATCTCGGGCGGCTCCTTTGGTCATCTGGTTCGGAGCCTAGACCGGGCTGCAACCGCATCGGCGGCAGTCCGATGCTTCGCGGCACGTCGCTGAGCCGGCGCCGGCGGACAACCGAAACTGCAGCTGCGGCGTCTATAGGGGTATGGAAGACGCACGCGCGAAGCAACTGCTGCCTATTGCTGGAGCGGTCGCCCTGTTGCTGGCGGCAATCGGCGTTGGTGTCTTGGCGCTGTCGGTAACCTCTGGCGACGGGCAGGTTGAAGGCCCAAATGAGATCGAGGAACAGGGTCGAAGCGTGGCGGTGACCTATCGATCCGCAACCGTCTACGCAGGATCGACGGACTTCTACTTCGAGAACGATGACGGCGAGATCATCGAGTTTCGGGTTAGCAACCTCCAGGACGAACAGAAGATTGAACTTCCGGATGACATGCTTGAGTCCGGCGTGCTGGACGGGCCCCCGGGAGCAAACCCGGATCTTGTGGGTGAGGACTTCATGCTTCTCTATGACGATCGGGGCGAACTAATTCGGGTCGCGTTCACCCGTTGACCGCTTCAATTTGACCTTCCGGCGATCCACGCTCGGTGAAACGACTCCAGCTTGTCGGCGTTGCGCACTGCGAACGAGGCAGCGATCTTGCCATCGACCCAGTTGGTGACCATGAGCGAGAACGGCTCGCCGTTGTTAGTTAGATACATCGCGAGTTGCCCGTTGGCTCGAACCATGTGTGCTTCCATGCCAGGTTCCCAGCGCTTTGCGAGGTTGAGGAAGAAGCGGCCAACTCGAGCTTGCCCAACAATTGGCGCCCGGGCTGCACGATAGTTGGGTCCTCCATCTGAGATATGCACGATGTCCTCGGCTAGAAATGATTCGAGCGTTTCGACATCGCCGTTGAGGGCTGCCCCCAACATCAGGTTGGTCAACGCTTCGATGTCTGCAGGGTCCGGAGCGAAACGCGGCCGACCGGCCTCGATATTGTCACGAGCCCGTTTGGCCAACTGCCTTGTTGCCGCTGGTTTGCGTTCGATGATCGCCGCCACGTCGTCGAGAGGGTACGCAAAGACGTCGTGCAGGATAAACACCGCCCGCTCCAACGGACTAACTCGTTCGAGGACCGACATGAACCCGAGTGTCAAGGACTCAGCCAGCAGCAGGGCGCTATCGGGCTCAACGTGTACAGCCTGTTCGTTGTCAATCGGCTCGGGTAGCCAGGGACCCACATACGTTTCGCGTCGTCGGGTGGACGCCCGCAGGCTGTCGATGGCAAGCCTGCTGGCAACCGTGGTCAACCATGCCGGTGGATTCCGTAGTTCATCGGCCCTGGCTCGAGAGAACCGCAGCCATGTTTCTTGCACGACGTCATCGGCGTCGTCGGGGTTTCCGACGATTCGGTAGGCGATCGCTCGTAAGCGGGGACGTTCAGCCTCGAATACTTCAACGCTCACAGGCCACACCGATTCATGTTCTTGCTGCCCGACGTTCCAGAGCAGCCAACGCGTCATTTGCGGCTGCTTCGGCGCTGGCGATGGCGGCATCGGCAAGGTGGCCGGTCGGACCCACCCAGTCCCCTGCAAGAAACACATTGTGATGGCCGGTTCCGTTCACCGGGGGCCGTCCAGCCATGCCGCCGCGACTGCTGGTTGGGATGGCCGACGACGGAGTCATTCGGTGAAGACGGCGGGACACAACAACGTCATCATGCCCGACCCCTGCGTGGCCCGCAAAGGCCATAATGGCATCGGCATCCGGATCATCTCCCATGGCGAGATATTGAATGGCGGCTGCGTGAAACTCACCAGCCGGGGCCAGTTTGGCCACCGCCGAATGGTTGGAGAAATAGAACGGGGTGTCGCACCCGATAATGAAGTCCACCCCGGGCCTCCGGCTGAGTCCGAGATCAAGACAGCTGGCGTGCGCCGGTGGCCCAACATCGAAGGTCGTGCCCAGCAGCTGTTCAGCGACCTTTGGGCCGCCCGCGGCGATAATCACTGCGGGAGCTTCGGGAAGTATGTCAATTCCCTCCCCGGGCACCACGTGAACACCTGGTTGCACCGCTAGTTGATCGACCAGCGATTGCCAGCCGTTGTCGAGGTAGAAGACGCCTTCACCCAGGGCGCTCTGCATTTGTGTTATGGCAACGTCCGCGCTGAGCAGATCTGGCTGTTTCGCGTAGGTGCTGAGGCGAACAAGTGAGTGCATCATGTGCGCTGCCCGCTCGCTCGTTACCGCGTCGGCAATCCAATCGTTCACGGTGAGGTCGCCGAACTCAGCTGCTCGAAGTTTGGGAAGCCGCGTCAGCAGCTTGCCGACTTCCACTTTCTCCCGCAACGACAGCGCCCTCGTTCGAAGCAGGCTTGTGGGTCCGGCTGGGGCGATCTCGAGGCGGCCGTCTACAACAAGGCCCCCTTTTGTCCGAGGTTGCCCGCCCCGGATGTTCACACCGATCTCGGTGAGAATGCGCTCGGCTGGGCCACCCCGATACAGAGCGTGCGGACCCTGGTTGAATGTGAAACCTGACTTGTTGACACTGCGAGCGTCGCCGCCGAGGGTCGAACGTTTCTCGTGCACGACGACGGTCTTGCCGGCTCGGGCCACGACAGCAGCAGCTGTGAGGCCGGCGAGACCGCCACCGATGACAACTACGTCAGGGTTAGTGAGGGCCTTATTTGAAGTCGGTGATGTGCTCATACCTACTCGACGATTGTCGGCGGACAATTGTGACATCGATGCTCGGGCTATCTGAGTTGCTCCGCAAAAAGCCTCACGGTTCGATCGAACGAATCCGAAGCCGCCGGACCGTGGTAGTTGGGCCAGCCCTCCCAGGTGTAGCCGTGGTCTGCACCCGGGTAGACCTGTATGTCGACTGAAGGCAGGTGTGAGACCGCATCAAGGAATGGTCGGTGGCCCGAGAGCGGTTGCATTTGATCTTCAGCTCCAATGCCGATGAAGAGCGCTCCCTCTAACCCGGCTGCGGACCGGTCTGGCGAGTCAAGCTTGTCGTCGCAGAGGAATGAGGGGTGCCACATCGACCCTGCCACGAACAACCCCGGTCGACGCATCATGGTCCGGAAGACCGCACGCGCGCCGAGGCAAAATCCGATCGTCCCGAGCACGGGTCGCTGATCGAGACCGGTAGTGGATAAGAGCAGCTCTAGGTCTTCCTGGATTGCATCGTCCTCCAGGGTGGCGACCAGCTCCCACAACTGGTTGACCAGTGTGGGGTCGGCCTCCCGCTCGTGCAGTTCGAACCCGATCATCCGGCCGTGTCGGTGGTAGAGGTCAGGCACCAGTACCTCATACCCCGCGGCGGCTAGCTGGCGGGCAAACACATGAGTCGCTCCTCGAATGCCAGGGCCGTCGTGAAACATGATGATCGCCGGTGCTCCATCATCGACAGGCCGCTTGCGGATGACAGCCATCGATCCGTCCCCGGTGTCGATATCGAAGATTTCTTCGAGGATTTCAATGTTGCCCATGCTGTCAACGTAGGTCATGACTCCGTAAACCCGCTGGACGCCTGTTCAATTCGTGTTTACGCTTCGCCGGTGGTAGCCACGAACGTCCAAGCCCGGCCTGGCCTTAGCCAGTTGCAAGGTTCGCTCTTGGTGCTCGCCACTGCGGTGGTCTTCAGCTTTGGAGGTTTGGCCTTTCGAGAGGCATCGACCACCGCCTCCGCATGGGAGTACGTCACATTCCGGGGGCTTGGATCGCTGTCGGTTGCCCTGATCGTTCTCACGGCTCAGAATCGCGGTCGGCCCGATCTTGTTCTTCGGCGAGCCCAACCGACGCACCTGGTGGCCGGCCTTCTGCTCGGGCTGATTAGTTGCATCTTCGTGGTCGCGCTGGAGCTGGCCTCGGTTGCTTTTGTCCTCTTCCTCCAGACGCTGGCACCGATTACGGCGGCCTACTTCACCTGGGTGATCATGAGAGAACGTCCGAGTTCTAAGGTCATGATCGCCACCGCCGTTTCAATTCTTGGTGTCGTGGTAATGGTCGGCGGCACACTGACCGAGGACGTCTCCACGGGCGGGCTTATAGCGTTGATCATCCCCTTCACCTTCGGCCTCTATGCAACCCTGATTCGCTCGGCAGACAAGATCGATCCGACGGTTCCGATCGTGGTCAGCGGCTCGACCATGTTGATTGGCGGGTTCGTGGTGAGCATGCTGCTCGGCGGCATTTCGATCAGTGCCGCCGATGCTGCAGTGGGGTTCTTGGCTGGCAGCGTCTTGTTGGGAATCCCCCTGGTCTTCTTCAATACGGCACAGCGTGTGGTTCCGTCCGCCGAAACGAGCCTCTTGCTCCTAGTTGAGGTGGTCTTGGCGCCGGTGTGGGTGTGGTTGTTTATTTCGGAACGGCCAGCCACCACGACGCTGATCGGCGGCTCGATCATTCTTGGCGCAGTGGTGTGGCTCACGGTTGTCCGGATCCCGCGCAGGGGCCGAACCTTTACCAGCCGCGGTTGAGGATTCTTAGGTCATCGTGAAATCGCGGCCAAGGTGATGGCCGCAGCATGGCCAACGTTCAGTGAGTCGACGTCTGAGTTGATGGGTATCCGAACGCGCTCGGAGGTTGCTTCAAGAATCTCAGCGGTCAGACCGGGACCCTCAGCTCCAAGAAAGATTGCCAGCCGGTCCGGAACGGCGAGATCCCACAGACTCCGGGCACCCATGCTTGGAGTCATCGCCCAGGTAACGAATCCCGCCGCATGGAGCTGTGCGGTGACGTGTGCCCATTCGCCGTGCGAGGCGCGAGCGGTTCGGAAGTGCAGAATCTCGCCCATACTCACCCTCACGGTTCGCCGGTAGTACGGGTCGGTACATGTCGGACTGAGGAGTATCGACTGGAGGCCAAAGGCCCGAGCCGCTCGTGCGATGGCGCCGACGTTTTCGTTGTCGTTTAATCCCTCCAGAACCAGTAGCCGGGAGGAAGATGCCATGAGCTCGGGCGGGGTCGCTAGTGGCTTCCGGTTCATCGACATCACGACTGCCCGTGGCATGTCGAAACCGACAATGGCACGCATCACGTCGTGGTCAGCAACGTACACGGGCACGTCGGCGAGCGCCGGACGATTCATGTACGAGCGAAACCGGTTGACTCGCGATGGCGACAACAGGACCGACCGAAACGAATGTTGGGTGGTGATGAGATGATCGATCGACAACCAACCTTCGGACAAGAAAAACTCATTGCCTTCCATTTGGCGCCGCGCCGCTTGGTCGTTCATTCGCCGATACTCCGCCACCCGCGGATCACCGGGATCGACGATCGCAGTAGTGAATTCCATACCAAGGACACTACGAGGGAGCGTGTCGATCGAAATCCTGCCGCCGAGAGAACCCGGCGCGAAGCCTGGCTTTTTGCGGTAGGAAGAAACGATGCTGTTGCACAATCGATGGGCTCAGGCCAGTGACATGGAGCGAATCATTCAGTTGCTCCCACGACTTGCAGACTATGAACTTCCACCGAATCGAAGCCCTGAGGTTTTCTGGCAGGACGACGCACAGCTTGTGCGAGAGTGGGCTGAGGACCAAAGGCCGAACAGTGTCATTCGAGTCGCGGTCGATGAGGCCGATGTCGTGTTCGCGGTGGCCATCGTGACGTACAGGCCGGATCACTTCAGCGGTTTGCCAAATGCCCATCTTGAAACGATCGTTGTGGCCCCGGAAGCGGATGGTCTTGGCGCGGGTCGCTCGCTGATCGCAGACATGGAGGAGGAAGCGGTCAAACAGGGAGCGCTCAGCATGAGCCTTCATGTCATGAGCAACAATCTTCGGGCTCGGCACGTTTACGAGACCTTGGGTTACAACGAGGAAATGATTCGGGCGATCAAGTTTCTACCGAACGCTGATGATGAGGGCGACCTGAACTAGCCCGCGCCCGGTTCGGTTCGGGCGTCCGGCCCGTTTGGGCTGTTCAGCGCCCTCTTGCCGTAACGATGTCGTCATAGTGTCGGGAAGAACCCGTCGATCTGTCGTAGCGGGGTCTAAACCGGGCAGTCACACTGCTGGCAGCTCCGCACCGATCAAGGAGAGCGAGATGATAAAGCTAGATGCCAAACTGATCCTCACGCTGAGGCAAGAGAGAGCGTGGTCCCAGGAGGAGCTGGCCGATGCCTCTGGGCTTCATTTGAGGACGATCCAGCGGATAGAGAAGAGCGGCAACGCTTCGCTCCAGTCCAATAAGTCACTGGCGTCTGCGTTTGATCTCGATCCCCACGATCTCCGAGACAAAGGAAAGACTATGAGTCCCTGCCCAGAATGTGGGTCTGAGAAGGTCTATCGATCCGACAAGACTGTTGATACAACGATGGCAAGCGGCGAGTTACTACCACATCTCGCGTCGGGAGCATTCTCCTCGGCGCAAGTCACACCGGTGGTGTGTGGCAGTTGTGGCTTCGTTCGATTCTTCGCCGATGATAAGGCTCGGGCCAAGCTGGAGTCCTCCAACGGTTGGTCGCTGGTCTGACTTGCTGCTTCAAACGGCGGTTAGCCCGTCGTGACGGCGAAGGGGGTGGGGGCGGCGCCCTGAAGCTCATCGACAACTGCTTCAAGTAGTGCTTCAACCACGGCCGGCCGTTCACCTGGTACCGCTCGCGCAACCTGGTGGACCGCCGGCAAGGGGGGAAGTCCTTCAGCTCTCCCCCACCTCTGAACGTCGTTACCTAAGCTGCGGCTACTAATGACTCCGACCCCAAGTCCGGCCGCAATTGCTCCACGAACTCCAGCCGTAGTTGCTACCGAAAAGGCGACGTTGAATTCGATGTTTGCGTCCTTTAGCAGGGGCTCGCTCAGGGGTCGGTAAAAGCAGTGTGAGCCGAAGGTAATCAACGGGATCGGGCCGGACTCGTACGGGGTCTCACAACACACGGCCCAGACAAGGTCATCGGTCCACAGCACGACGTCATCGGGTCGAAGATGATCTTCGTCAACCTGGATGAAGGCCAGGTCGATCTCTGCCGCATCGATCATTGCGGCCAGGTTTTCGGTGTGGTTGACGAGAAATTCGATTGTTGACTTCGGATGGATTCGCTTGAACCGACCAAGAATTGCCGCCATACGCGAGGCATCGACCTCTTCGTTGGAACCAACGCGAACGGTGCCCTCCAATTCCGAGCTTGCGAGACGGGCTACGGCTCTGTCATGAATTGCGACGATTGACCTCGCATCCTCCAACAGTTCCCGGCAGTCGCGCGTTGGCCGAAACCTGTGACCCTCGCGGATGAGCAGAGGTTTGCCGACGCGCTCCTCGAGCCGCTTGATCTTCCAGCTGACGGCTGACTGGCTAACCCCCAGGACCTCGGCTGCGGGGGTCATGCCGTTGTGCTCCAGTACTGCGAGCAATGTTCGGAGCGATTCCACGTCCAGTTGCATGGTGCCAACATAGCATGACAAATACTTCTGAAAAGAAGAAATATGTGACTGTTGCTTATTTACTCGACCGAGCGGATGCTAGTTGCATGACCACAACCTTCCCCTCCATTGCCAACTACACCACGACTATCACCACCTCGAACACCCTCGGACGGTCGGTGCCGAAGCGTCCGTCGCTCAAGCGCCCCGGCGTGCTGCAACGCTCGTTCCGGCTGGTTCTGCGCCTCGTCTCGTCCTCGCCTTCCAGCCCAAGTCAGCAGGCGCTCGAGAGCATCGGACAAATTCGCTCGGCCGACCCTCGGACATAAGCCTCCGGTGAGCGGCGCGACCTCCCTGGCCAGGGCGAACGTCCGCCAGCTCTCCCCTTTGCTACCGTGCTGACATCATGAAACTGCTGAGGGTGTACGTGCGGATGGGCGGCTTCGTCGTATTGCTCATGGTGATGCTTGCGTCCCTCGCCCTCTTTGCTTTGACCGCAAACGACTTTCGGCGAGAGATCGCCACCGTCACCGCCTCACAGGCTGCCTTGTCGGTGGCAGTGCTCGCGGTGAGCGCAGTCCTTGTTGTTGGATCGGTTGTCGGAATTCGGCGGCTGGCGGCTTCACCTGGGGTTCGCTGGACCTAGCCGAGGATCCGGGTTCAGGCGATGGGTCAGTCACAGGCGGCGCCCAAAGCACGTCGGCGCCGAGTACTGATGCGCAGGTTTCCGTCGATGCGTTGGACCCCGACAACGCTCCAACGACGTCTAAAAAAGGCCATCGGTGGCTCGGCTACTCACAACTGACGACCTGGTCATCTTCGTTGCTCAGGAATTCGCCGATGGTGACAATCCAGTGATTCACAGCTTCGACATCACTGGTTCCTAGCCACACACCGCAGAGTTGCGCTCTCCGGGTCCCTATCGCATGATCGAGAGATGGCAATTCCGGTCATCCCCGAAGATGAGGTATCCGGTAGCCCGCGCCGAGTTTGGTGGGCTTACCTGCCAGCCCTAATGGTTTTTGGTCTCCTGCTTTATGTCGTGCCGTTTGGGTTTTTCCAGATGCATTCGATCCACTCCGGCCTGATCCACGAGTTTGATGATGTCCCGGGCCACGAGATCGTTGAGTCCAATGTGAACTGGTATCCAAGCAGCAGGGGTGGGTTCGCGACGCTCCGCCCCGTAGAGGGTGGCAAGATGGATGACCTTCGAGCCCACATACGCGAGCTTGGCTACGGCGATGGGCGAGTCGGAGGCGACTGGATTCCTCGTGCTCGCCCGGACCCATTCGACAGCGACATGGTGAAGGCCATCGAGAATCAGGACGGAACCGTCACGGTGAACGTGTGGCTGTCGGACACCGACCTCGTTGCGGCGTGGCCACTTCTCTTAACCATGGGTGCTGTCGTCTTCTTCGTGGTGCTGAGCATGGGTCGCGCCGCGGAGGCCGTCGTCCTCCGTCGACGTTCGGGTCCTAGGCGAACTGCGCCGGAACTCTGACCCCATGCCGTTGGTCACATCCGGTACTTTCTCAGCCTGGTCCTCTACGGTGGAGAGCGCTCCGGCGTCACATTGTCGCTGGTGGGTTCGCATGCTGGGTCTTTTTCTCGGTGACGGTTGAACCGCTCCAAAGAGAAATTGAGTCACATGTCCAATACCACTTCTTTCGCCCATTTGGGCGTTCCCGATGCCATCGTCGCGGCCTTGTCCAAGCGCGGCATCGACGCTCCTTTCGAGATTCAAGCCGCCACCATCGCAGACGCACTGGCGGGACGTGATGTCTTAGGCAGAGCCCCGACCGGGTCGGGAAAGACCATTGCGTTCGGTATTCCCATAGTCGCAAACGCAGTAAAAGCGCAGCCGAAGAAGCCGACTGCGCTTATTCTGGCGCCAACCCGTGAGCTCGCCGATCAAATCCACACCGAGTTGAAGACGTTCTCGGGCAAGACTCGGATCGGAGTGGTGTACGGCGGCGTCGGGTATGGCCCGCAGGTCAACTCGCTGCGATCTGGTATCGAGATTCTGGTGGCCTGCCCTGGCCGACTTCAAGACCTCATAGATCGGCGAGACGTGTCGCTGGAGAAGGTCGAACAGGTCGTCCTCGACGAGGCGGACCGGATGGCCGACATGGGCTTCATGCCAGCGGTTCGCAAACTGCTCGACCAGACAGCGAGCAATCGTCAGACGGTCTTGTTCTCGGCAACGCTGGACGGCGACGTGAAGAGGCTCACTCAGCAGTACCAGAACAATCCCGTTCGCCATGAGGTAGGAGAAGAGACTCCTGACATAACCTCGGCCAGTCACATGTTCTGGAAGGTCGAGCAGAAAGCAGACCGGGTCCCCGTCACCGCAGAGGCCGTAAACGCGGTGTGGCCCGCGATCGTTTTCTGTCGCACTCGACACGGCTGTGACCGTCTTGCCAAGCAGCTCGCACGGGCGGGAGTGCAATCGGCACCTATCCATGGTGGACGTAGTCAAGGGCAGCGGACACGCGCGCTCGCCAGCTTCAGCAAAGGCGAAGTGCAGGCGCTCATCGCTACCGACGTTGCGGCCCGCGGAATCCATGTGGACGGTGTTGCCGCAGTGGTGCACTTTGACCCTCCAGAAGATCACAAGACCTACATCCATCGGTCTGGCCGCACCGCTCGAGCCGGCGAAGGGGGCGTCGTTGTCTCCCTTCTGCTGCCCGACCAGATGCGAGACGCAAAGAAGTTGCAGCGACAGGTTGGCCTCGATGAGCCCGTGACCGAGCCGGATGCGTCCGCGATGCGCGAACTCTCACCAGCACCCTCCAAGCCCAAACCGGCTCCCCGTCCGGTGCAGGAACAGCAGCAGCAACGGAACAACCGCCCCAAGAAGAAGCAGGGTGGGAAACAAAATCGGCCGGGTCGAGGCGGTCCCCAAGGCAAGAAGGGCCGCAAGCCGGTGGAGGCCGGCCAGGGCGAAAGCCGCCGATCGCAAAAATCCAAGCCTTCGAAGGCGAACGCCAACGGCTCGACCACCAACGGCTCGGATTCGGCCGGAGCTACCAAGGGTCGAAGCGCTGTGGCTCGAAAGGCGCGGCGCGCCCATCTTCAGTGGGATTCGAACAACGGCTAGGGCTACTCACGCAAGGCCGATCGGCCGATGCGTGCGAGGCCATGCCTACAGACGCCTAGTCTTTGGCGGTGGAGAAACGGTCCCTCGTTCTTGGAGCTCTGGCTGTCGCTGCCGCGGCGACGCTTGCCGGCAGTCGTAGGATCCTGCGGCAGTGGGCGGAGAACCCCGACCCGTTGGAAGGTCGTCCGGTTCGGTTTCCCGTTGGGGATCGGCGGGTCGTGACCCTTGCTGACGGAGCTCAGATCGCAACCACAACCGTAGGTAGCGGCCCCGCCATCGTGTGTGTGCATGGCTTGACAGCCTCACATCACGACTGGGGTCCAATTGCCCCGGCTCTGCTTGAACAGGGGTTCCAACTGATCGCGGTCGATCAGCGAGGCCACGGAGAATCCTCCGAGGGTTCGGCAGGCTTCGGATCGGCGCAGCTCGGCCGAGACTTGCGTGACGTTTTGAGCAGCTTGGACGTTCACGCGATTGCACTGATGGGGCACTCGATGGGAGGTATGGCGGCGATGGCCTATGCGGTCGATTCGCCTGATGAGTTTGATCGCCGAGTCTCCTCGCTGATTCTCGTCGGAACCGCAGCCTCGCTCGTTGTCCCCGGGTCACGAGTCGGTTTCCGCTTGACCGGTATTCAGATACCTGCCTGGCTCAAACCATCCAACCGGCGGCTTCGCCTTGGAGCTGGCCTGTCGGTATTTGGGAGGCGGCCAAGCCTTCACATGGTCGACGAAGCCATCGCTTCGGCGACCCAGCTTCCCGAAGATGTGCGCGCTCTCGCAACATCCGCACTCGGGACCCACAACGTCCTGGACCGGCTCGATGGTGTTACGAAGGACGCTCTCGTCATTGGCGGCACGCGAGATCTGCTCATACGGACGTCACAGGTGCGTGATCTCGCTCGTGCACTGCCACGCGCAGAACTCCATTTGCTCGATGGTGCTGGCCACATGTTGATTTGGGAACGCCACGAAGAGATCGCAACCCTCGTCACGTCCTTTCTAAGCTCAATCGCTAGCAGGCGATAGAGGCTCGCTCCACACGCAGCTTTACTGGCTCGCAAGGCTCCGAATGATGCTTCGCAGTGCAGAACGGCGGTTCGGTTCAGGCGGTGCAGCCTCTGGGCCCTCTGGTGCGGTCGAGGATGAAGCCGCCTCGGCCTCATCGAGAGAGTCGAGGATGCGACGGATTTGAGAGGCCCGAAGCGGACGCGTGTCGGAGGACCGGGCCTCGGGACGAATTCCCGCCAGTGGTGACGAGCCCACAGAGGTACTTGGCGGCGCGGCGGGGGTCGGCACGCGTGACTGCGGCGGCAACTGGTTGGCAGCGGCGGGAGCAGCGGCGCTTGGAGCGTTTGGTGCAGCTGTCGCAGATGCGGCCGGATTCGGTGCGTGCGTCACCTGTCGAACCGGCAGAGGTATGGGCGCTGGTGGCGTGGGGCCGGACAGGGATTCGGCGGGCAAGGATTCGGTGGGCTGGGTTGGAGCCTCAGCCGAAACTGAGCGTCGGCGATCTGGTCCCAGCAAGTCCGAGATCGCAACGGTCGTCAACGCGTCGGCGCGATCTCGGTTGAGTAGCGGGCCACAGCGATAAGCACCGGTGGTGCTGGCATTCACGAGGTTGAGGATCTGGCGCATTCGTGTGAACGCTTCGGTCTGGTCTTCACGGGTCGTGGTGCCTCCGTCGAGGACAATGCGCCCAGCTGCCATATCGAACTGCGTCTGGATTTCGCCGCCGATGATCTCGACCCGTCCGTACAGGCTGGTCGATTCAGCGGCGCGAAGGAAGGACTCAAGCCCGCCCGCGCCGGCGGGTCCGTGGGTACGGAACTGCGAAGCCTGATCCCGAGGCTCTGTCACGGTCACACCCCCGGTACTTCCTGAACGCTGAGCAGCTCGGAAAGAGTCTGCACCAGCTGACGAGCCTTGAGGTTAAGGAGGCCGAGGTTTACACCCGACTGAGCGAGGATCACGAGAGCCGCCCCCGTGCCAACGGCCAGTATTAGAACAAAGCCTTTGGCCGAGCGAACCGTCAGCTCATCGGCGCCGTCGGAACCGTTCAGTTCGGCCAACCGGCCACCGAGCGCAAACGCGGATGCAACCATGGCGGCGGTTGGTTTCTGCCGCTTTTCGTCAAGATCGGCGGCGATCACGTGGCCGTCGGTCGAGGCTAGGACCGACCCGGTTACCAACGGCATCGCAACGAAAAGGTCGGCGAGAGCGTTTTCTGCCTGAGTTCGTAGATCGGTCTGGAGAGGGGCTGTGGTCATGGGGTTGCTACCTGTACCGATGTCTGGGCAGCCGGTTCGTCGTTCATCTGTTCCAACATGTGGAGGAGTAACTCAAGAAGTGCGTTTCTCGCGTCCTGAGGATCGATGACTTCAAACCCGATATACCTGGCGCCTGGTACCGGAACGGCGTGACGCACCTGTTCCACAACTTCCGGTCGGGTCGAGGCCCTATTGACCCCGACCACGACCGGCGTTGATGAGAGAGCCCCGAAGTGTGCAGCCATGGTGGCTGACGTCGCCCACGTTTCGGGTCGGTCGGCATCGACGAGGAGAAACAACCCGTCCATACCTACGCCAACGATGTCCCACATGAAACTAAAACGCTCCTGTCCGGGAACGCCATACAGATTCAGTTCGACGCTGAAGCTGTCGGACGCCACCGCCAACGTTCCATACTCCATTCCGACCGTTGTGGTCGCCTTCACCGCAGCCTCGCCACCCGAAGTCGGGGCCTCGGTACCCACAAGGGGTCCATCGGCGGAAGCTGCGATCATGGTCGTCTTGCCGGCCGCGAACGGGCCGGCGACGACGATCTTGAAGTCGAAGTGAGGATTCACAGGTGTCGTGGGACAGTTCGAAGGATTTAGAACTCGAGCTTGGCTTCGATGTCGCTCAGCTGGCGGCGGGCCATCGCGAGATTCGAACCTTCACGGTTCAGCGCAAGATAGAAGAACAGTCCGGGGTGACCCGCAAGCAGGCGAATCAGGTGGTACTGACCCCCGAGGGTAATCAGGACATCCTCGATGGCGTCGCTGAGGCCCAGGGCCTGCATGGTCGACATCTTGGCGCGGATCACCTCGGTGTTTCCAGCCGCCGCGACCTCGAGGTCGAGGACTGATCCCCCACCCTGGGTGCCGAGCGTCATTCCGGATCCATAGTCGACCAGTGCAACACCAATCGCGCCGGTAATTCCCATTGCATTCTTTAGGCTCTCATCAAGATCTGCCATTGTTCAGCTTCCTTTCGGTGCCGTGCACCAGATAAGAGGAGCTCACTACCCCTCGGAAAGTGCTTCGGCGTTTTAGCGCTGAACGCTGAG
>CALHFG010000012.1 GCA_938029215.1 uncultured Acidimicrobiales bacterium
CTAGTTCTTAGGGTTCATTGGGGAGCCAGAGGAGGCCCGCAGCGCTGGGCTTGAAGCCGCAGGATTCGATGTAGAAGGGCTCGTGTTCGGCATCGAAATCAACGTGGAGCCATTCGAGGCCGGATTCGGCCAGCTGCGAGCGAACTTCGGCGACCATCCGCTGTCCGACACCGGTTCTCTGGTGTCCGGGGTGGACCACCACGTCTTGAAGCCACGCATGGGTATGGCCGTCGGTGAGAACGTTTAGAAACCCGATGAGTGAGCCGACGACGCCGGTCCGTCCGGTCACCCAACCCAAGCTGTACCGCTCAGCCGCTGCTCGCCAATCGACTGATGATGCTCGGCTCCTTCCAAACGCTGCAGCATGGACGCCTTCGAGCTCTTCGTTGTCGAATTCGCCTCGCCATTGAAGGTCCACGTCAAAAGAATAGTTGGCGGGCGCGCTTCGACGCCGGCTCGCAGGCGCCAGGCCTAGGGCCGTGGGGCATCGCACCACTTGGCGGTGATCACCGGGGCATCGGCTTGTAGCGGGATCGGTCCACGGGACTCGAAGGCTTCATGCTTGGGTCAGGTTCGATCGAAAGGCTTTCGAAAGGGTGCCGATAGAGACTGCGTTCATGACACTTCAAACACCACAGCTTCTCGCCCGCGACGAGGGTGAGCACTTCCATTTCCTTAACCATCTGATGACCACCAAAGTCAGCGCCGATCAATCGAACGGTCAGCTGACGGCGATGGAGTTCGTCGGCGAACGCGGATTCGGCCCGCCATTGCATCTACACGACCATGAGGACGAGTTGTTCTACGTGGTTGAGGGTGAGGTTCGATTCTCTTGTGGCGATGTGGAAGCCGTCCACGGGGCCGGTGCCACGGTATGGCTACCCCGTGGTCGTCCTCATCAGTTCCAGATCCTGTCTGAGACAGCGCGGGTTTTCCAGGTCACAACACCTGGCCAGTTCGACCGCTTCGTCGCCGCGCTCGGTGAACCTATCGAGGTACCTGAGATCCCGGAGCCGGTCGAGATCGACCCTGCTCGAGTCGCTCAGATCTGTGCTGAGTTCGACATCCAGGTACTTGGCCCACCGCCGGCGCCTCTGGACTGAGCTCGCCTAGGCGCTCCCGTCCGAGCGTCCAGACGAAACTTCGGTTGTGGCTATCCTCCGAGTGTGCTCGATGTGCCGCCGATCCAGTTTGCTGAGGCGCGCGGCGGAGCCCGAATCGCGTACCAGCGGTGGGGATCCGGCCCGCCGGTGGTGGCGATCCCTCCAGCCGCGCAGAACATCGAAATCGCATGGGAGTGGCCCAGCTTGCGGGGCCTCTTTGAACGGTTCGGTTCGTTCTGCGATTATCTCCACTACGACAAGCGGGGAACCGGTAGCTCGGATCGAACGATTCTCGTTCCACACGTCGATGATCGAGTAGACGACCTCCGGGCTGTCATGGACGCCGCTGGGATTGAACGAGCTCACCTCTTCGGCCAGTCCGAAGGGGGAGTGACGACACTTCTCTTTGCTGCGGCGTATCCACATCGGGTGGCGAGCCTGGTGTTCGTGGGGTCGGGTGCACGGCTGTTCCTCGGCGAGACGTTGACCGACGACGTTCGAGCCGACCAGATTGAGAAACGCACCGAGTTCGCTCGTCGCTGGGGAACCGACGAATCGATGTCTATCGACATCTTTGCCCCGTCATTACGGGAGTCAAAGGAGTTTCGTGCTTGGTTTACACGCTATGAACGCCTGTCGGCCGGCCACGACTCGCTGAAGGCGCTCTTCGTTGAGATGCTCGACATGGATGCGAGGGAGGTGGTTCCCCAGCTAGACGTTTCGATGTTGGTCATGCACCGAGTCGGCGATGCGTCGATGCCGATAGAGCTGGCGCGAGAGCTTGCCGACCTCGCACCGAACGCAACCTTGATCGAGGTTCCCGGGGTCGACCACTTCGCTTTCGTAGGCGATGTTGACTCGTGGATGGACCCCTTCGAGCGTTGGGTGACCGGCACGATCCAAGATCGAACGTCAGAAGCTGCGCCGTCCGGGAAAGCCCGCGTGACGACGATGGGTCGGTTCGTTGTCACCGTCGACGGACGGGAGGTTGAGCTCAACGAGTGGGGGTCGCGCCGGGCCCGCACGCTGCTAAAGAGGCTCGTTGTTGCTCGGGGATGGCCCGTGACCAGAGAAGAACTGTTCGAACTTCTTTGGCCCGGCGAGACCGACCGGTCACGCCTGGGATCCCGGCTATCGGTGCAGCTCTCAAACGTTCGACGAGTGCTCGGCGGTGGCGTGGTCGCCGACCGAGACACGATCGCGCTCGACCGATCGCACGTCTCCACCGATCTCGACGATCTGCTCGACAGCGACGACGACGAAATGATCATCGAACTCGGCGTCGGCGACTTCCTGGTGGAGGATCAGTATGACGACTGGGTCATGCCGACAAGGCAGCAGGTCTGCCAGACGATCAAGGCCGCAATTAGCCGCCGTCTCACCGAGATCGAATCCGCCGGCGGTACCGATTCGCCCGAAGCCCTGCGGCTTGCACGCCGCTACGACGAGCTTCAGAGCATGTGAGCGACATTCTGCGCCCACCGTTAACCGCCTCCGGATGCTGTGGCCCTGACGAATCGGCGGCAGAATAGAGCGGTGAGCGAAACCCTGAAGCGAGTCAAGATCGTCACCGTGTCCGATGGCGTGATCCACGGTTCCCGCGAAGACAAGAGCGGCGAAGCTCTGTCTCAACGGCTCAGTGAGGACGGCTGGGAAATCGTCGACCGTCGACAGATCGAAGACGGCGTTGAGTCCGTGCGGGACGTACTGATCGAGCTTGCTGAAGGCTTCAACGGGCTCATCGTCACCACCGGCGGAACGGGCTTTGGGCCTCGCGATCTCACGCCTGAAGGCACGAGCGAGGCGCTGGAACGGCACGCGGATGGTCTGGCCGAGGCGATGCGCCTTTGCAATCCCAAGGGGCTCGGTCGCCTAAGCCGAGCCCGCGCCGGTACGCGGGGAACCGCAGTGATCATCAACACTCCAGGGTCCACCAAGGGAACGATCGAAACATTGGAAGCGGTCTTGGACGTTCTACCCCATGCCATTGAGCTGGTCGGTGGAGGTCGTCCTCACTGATGGGGAGTTACGACACCACCAACGACGAGGCGCTGATGGCTCGGGCTGTTGCCCGTGCCAACCACAGTCGGCTTCTGGCACCTCCGAACCCCTGGGTTGGGTGCGTGATCGTCACCGCCAACGGCACCTCATTCGAGGGCGGCACCCAACGCCCCGGTGATCGGCACGCCGAACGGGTTGCGCTCGACAACGCAGGGGAACGCGCCCGCGGTGCGACGCTCTACACAACGCTTGAGCCGTGTTCTCACACGGGTCGAACGGGCCCATGCACCGATGCCATTATCGCTGCCGGGGTTGCACGAGTAGTCGTCGCCGTTCGCGATCCCGACGACAACGTGGCGGGTACCGGTATCGCGCAACTTCAAGGCGCCGGCATCGATGTGGTTGTGGGTCCAGGCAACGAAGCGGTGGAATCTCAGCTGCGGCCCTATCTGCATCATCGTCGGACCGGTCGACCCTGGGTGGTTAACAAGGTGGCTTCAACTCTCGATGGCCGCACCGCCGCCGCCGACGGCACGTCGCAATGGATCACAGGAGAGCGGGCCAGAGAGGACGTCCACCAGCTGCGGGCTGAGAGCGACGCCATACTGGCGGGCGCAGGCACTATTCGAATCGACAACCCTCGCCTCACCGTCCGGGGAGTGTTGGCCCCCGACGGCAAGCCAGTTCGCGAGCCCCGCCGGATCGTCCTGGGTCGGGCCGATTCCGGCGCCAATGTCCACCCATGCACCGAGTACTCCGGCGATCTCACCGAGCTGCTGGAACAACTGGGCTCCGAGGGTGTTGTACAGCTCATGATCGAAGGCGGGGCGACCGTGGCGAACAGCTTCCACTCGGCTGGACTCATCGATCAGTACGTCACCTACCTCGCTGCCGCGGTTATGGGTGGCGACGACGGCGCCCCCGTTTTTCGCGGCAAAGGCGCAGCAAGTATGCCCAACCTCTTCCGCGGTCGTTTTGAGTCGATCGTGCCGTTGGATGACACACTGAGGATCGATGTTTACAGGAATCGTTGAAGAACTTGGCCGGGTCGAATCTCGGGACGGCGGTCGGCTGCGGTTCGGCTGTACCCACGTACTCGACGACGTCGAGATGGGCGCTTCGATTGCGGTCAATGGCTGCTGTCTCACCGTGGTCGACTGGGACGCGGAGGCCGGATGGTGGGAAGCCGATGTCACCCAGGAAAGTTTCGATCGGACACAGTTGGGAGACCTCCAACCCGGAGATGTGATCAACCTGGAGCGTCCCGTACGGCTGGAGGACCGCCTCGGTGGCCATCTCGTTCAGGGACACGTCGATGCGGTCGGCACAATTCTCGAACCGGTCCCAGACCTTCACATACAGGTCCCGGGGGAGCTGCACAAGTACCTGGTCGAAAAGGGTTCGGTCACCGTGGATGGGATTTCCCTCACCGTGGTGAAACCGACCGACGAAGGATTCACCGTGGCGGTCATACCTCACACCGCCGAGGTGACAACCCTGGGCCACAAGGGTGCCGGTGGTCGAGTGAATATTGAAGTCGATGTGATGGCGAAGTACGCCGAAAAACTGTTGGAAGGTCATAAATGACTGACGCAAATACCACTTCCGCTGCCGAGGCAGCATCGAGTCCAGCCTCGGAGAGCCCGTTCAACACCATTCCCGAGGCGATCGCCGCGATCGGACGGGGCGAGATCGTGGTCGTCGTTGACGACGAGGATCGTGAGAACGAGGGCGACCTCATCATGGCGGCCCAGTTCGCAACCGACGAGAAGATGAGCTTCTTCGTCAACCACACCAGCGGCGTGATCTGCGCCCCCATGACCCATGAGCGGGCCGATGAGCTCGACCTCCCACTGATGGTGCAGCAGAACACCGATTACATGCGAACCGCATTCACCGTCAGCGCCGACTACCGGCATGGCACAACCACCGGCATCAGCGCCCACGATCGCGCGCTCACCTTGCGCGCCATGGTCGATGAGGGCGCTCGCCCGGGCGACTTCGCGCGACCAGGCCACATTTTCCCGCTGCGAGCGAGGGAAGGCGGGGTGCTCAAACGCGCCGGGCACACCGAAGCATCAATCGACCTGTGCCTATTGGCCGGAGTCGAGCCCGTGGGCGTGCTCTGTGAAATCGTGAACTCCGACGGAACCATGTCGCGGGTTCCAGATCTGGTCGAGTTCTGCAAAGAGCACGACCTGGTCTTCATCTCGATCGCCGACATGGTTCGCTACCGGCGACGAACCGAGAAACTGGTTCGTCGGGTTGCCGAGGCCAGCATTCCCACCGACGCAGGCGAATTCAACGCCGTAGTCTATGAATCGGTGCTCGATGGCGAAGAGCACGTGGCATTTGTGATGGGAGACCTTCGCTTGGCGGAGGAACCTCTCATCCGGGTCCACAGCGAATGTCTCACTGGTGACATCTTTGGATCTCACAAGTGTGACTGCGGACCTCAGCTCAAGATCGCTATGCAGCAGATCGCCGACGAAGGCGCCGGGGCGGTTGTGTACCTCCGTGGGCACGAGGGCCGTGGCATTGGTCTTGGTCACAAGATTCGGGCGTACAGCCTTCAAGAAGAAGGACTAGACACCGTCGACGCCAACCTCGAGCTGGGATTACCTGCCGATAGTCGCGAATACGGCATCGGAGCACAGATCCTGGTTGACCTCGGTGTCAGCAAGATGAAGCTGATGACCAACAACCCATCGAAATACGGAGGCCTCGATGGCTTCGGTCTGGAGATCACCGGTCGGGTCCCAATTCAGACCGTTCCCACAGCTCAGAACATCGACTATCTCCGCACCAAAGCCCAGCGCATGGGCCACATCCTCGACTTCGAGGAATAAATTCAGAAATCTCGCGACTCGTTGCGGTCGGTGTGCGTCATACCTGCACCCAATCGACCGTGCGCTGCAAGGGCGACGGCGGCGGCAACGGTCGATTGGGGTTTAACTCGTGGATGCGGAACCACATGCCGGTGCCTTTCGTCGTAAGTGATGACGAGTACAGGCGGTCTGTACTTCAGTCGATGGAATACTCACGATGCTTTCGCGACGCTCACGCACCCTTTCTCTCGTCCTTGCGGTTTGTTTAGCGACCACTTCGTGTGGCTTGTTTCGCGGTGAGGCCACCGGCTCCGAAGAGACCGTGCCTTCGCTTCCTGGCAATAACGTGATTGAAGGAGGAAACCTCGCTGTGTCAAACGACGCGAACGCGCCCGCGATTTCTTTGAAGGCTACGCCGGCCCCGGCACGCGGGGCCGCGGCACCGTTGACCGAAGTGTTGGGAGTCGAACTGACCGAAGCCGAAGTTGCTGCCGCAAAGGCCAACCTCCCGCCGTGGAACCCTCCCGTAGCCGGCGTCGAATTCAACCGCCCAACGAGTTCGCTTCGACCTCCGGCAACGGGAGTCGTCGACGGCCCGTCGTTCGGAAGTCCCGAGACCGGTGCCCCCACGGTTGAACCAGACGACCTCGAGATCCTTAGAGTGCAGCCCGAGGGGTCGGTTGATCTGGCGCCGTTCATCTCGATCTCGTTCAATCAACCAATGGTTCCGCTCGGAACGCTCCGTCAACTGGATGAAATCGAGGTCCCGGTCACGATCGAACCTCCGCTCGAAGGCCGTTGGGAGTGGCTTGGTACGAAGGTACTTCGTTTCCAGCACGACCCGGCCGGCATCGACCGCCTTCCCATGGCGACCGAGTTTGTCGTAACGGTTTCGGCTGCGATGACGTCGGCGAATGGCGCCAGCCTCGGGAAAACGAACACCTTTACCTTCACGACGCCACCGCCATCGGTCACCGGTGTGCACCCCCAACACGATCATCTGAGCCCAACCCAGATCTACCGAGTCCGATTCAGCTCGCCAGTCGATCCTGCGGCGATCGCGGCGATCTCGTTCATCGAGGCTCGAGACACCCGATTCGAGACACGGGTTGCGACCGAGCAGGAGATTTCAGAGTCTGGTCTCATCGGAGCCGCCTCCGAACCTCAACCCGACGTCGTATATCTCCGAGCCGTCGACCGGCTTCCGTTGGACACCGCCGTAACGCTCAACGTGGGTCCAAACGTTCCTTCAGTCGAGGGGCCAAGAACGAATCCCGACATCCATCGGACCCAGGGCTCTACCTATGGCCCCCTCAAAATCCAGCGATCAGATTGTGGTCGCTGCACTCCAGGATCGAGCCTCAACGTTGAATTGAACAACCCTCTCGACACCGGGGTGACGACCCCAGAGATGATTTCGGTATCACCGGCGATCGAGGGACTCCAAGTCGATATCAACGGCCGCTTTGTGCGGCTGAGTGGCGCAACGGCACCGAGTACCGAGTACGAGGTCACGCTCTCTCCCGAGGTCACGGACATCTATGGTCAACGGCTCGGCCAGGCGACCAGTCGAACGTTGACCATCGGCGAGGCCGACCCTCGACTGTTTCGTTTGGCCGAAGTGAGCACCGCGGATCCCTTCTCCGAGAATCCCTCGTTGGAGGTGTTCACCACAAACCATGACGAGCTGCGAGTTCGTATGTGGGCCGTGGAGCCAGACCAGTTCGAGAGCTATCGGCGCTGGAGTCGCGATCGGTTCGGGAACCTGG
Source organism: uncultured Acidimicrobiales bacterium (assembly GCA_938029215.1). Classification (GTDB taxonomy): domain Bacteria; phylum Actinomycetota; class Acidimicrobiia; order Acidimicrobiales; family SZUA-35; genus JABDIY01. The sequence continues at coordinate 7,702 of CALHFG010000012.1, forward strand.
ACCAACCCACCGAACCACCGGGGACGCTTCGAGTCGATACAACGGTCGGTACCGGCGCCGTCGAGAACGTTCCGGGATCGACAGTGGTTGATCTCAGCGACGCCATCGAAGGTCAGTTCGGACACGTCGTGGTTCAAATCGATCCCGTCGGCAATCTGGCCCAGCTGGGTCGTGACAATCAACTGTGGTGGCAGAACCAGCCGGCTGTCTCCTGGGTCCAAGTCACGCGAATTGGCCTTGATTCCATCGCCGACGACAACTCGGTGCACCTGTGGACGAGCGACCTAGTGAGCGGCGAGCCCTTGGGCAACGTTGAGATCTCATCCTCAGGCGGTGGCGCGACGGTTCGAACTGACTCCAACGGTTTGGCTACAGGCAGCTGGGGTCGCATCGATCAGCTAACCGCGACCCGAGGGGACGACGTTGCGCTCCTGACCGACGTGGGGTGGAGATCATCCAACCGCTCCCCGCAAGCTCGGTGGTACGTACTGGATGACCGTGGCGTGTACCGGCCCGGCGAGACCGCAAGCATCAAAGGCTGGCTTCGAGTTTCCGACGACGACGCACAATTGAAATTGGTAGATCAGACGACGATCGGTTGGACGGCCAACGATGCCTTCGGCGTGGAGCTTGGAAAAGGCTCGGTCGACCTGTCCGCCGAGGGCGGCTTTGACCTGACCATCGACCTGCCCTCAGGCACCAACCTGGGCAATGCTTGGGTCCAACTGAGTGCCCCAGGCACCGGATCCCATACCCATACCTTTGATGTCCAGGAGTTCCGCCGCCCAGAATTCGAGGTGAGCACCCAGGTGCTCACCAGTGAACCAATCGTGGCAGGCGACACGCTGGAGGTGCTCGCAGAGGCCTCCTACTTCTCAGGAGGGGCACTGCCCGATGCGCCGATCCGTTGGGAAGTTCGATCTCGTCCGGCGACCTACAACCCTCCCGGCTGGTCCGACTATTCCTTTTCGACCAGGGTCATCGACTGGTGGTTCTTCGATGGTGGCCGGAGCGGGTTCGACAGTGGAGCAAGTTTTGGCCCGGGACCGTTTGAACCCGAAACCGAGTTTGCTGAACTTAGCGATGTGCTAAATGCCGAAGGACGGCATTCACTTCAGGTGGAGTTGGATGGCGTTGGAAGCTCGTCGGTAACCCTTACGAGCGAAGCCGCTGTTACCGATGTGAACGGTCAACGATGGCCGGCAACAAACGACGTGGTCGTGCATCCATCCGACCGCTACGTCGGCATCAAGACCGTTGCCTCCTACGGACGGCGTGGCGAAGAAGCGCCTGTGCAAGTGATCGTCACGTCGATCGACGGTGAGGCCCAAGCGGACATTCCAGTGACGCTCACCATGGGCCGCCTCATCTGGCAGCGTGTCGACGGCCAGTTCGAAGAAGTCCTGACCGACACCGCCACCTGCGAGGTCACCAGCGCTCTCGAGGCCGAGACCTGCGCGTTTACCCCCAACGTCGCTGGCCGCTACCGCATCCAGGCTACGGTGACAGACGAGGCCGGTAGGACCCACGAGTCCGCGCTCACCTATTGGGTCAGCGGCGGGCCAGCCGCTGGAGCCCAACGGGTCACGCTCGATCAGGCCCAGGTGATTCCCGACGCCCAGGTGTACCAACCAGGCTCGACCGCTGAGTTGTTGGTCGTGTCGCCGTTTGCCTCCGCTCACGGCCAAGTCATCGTCACGCGCGACGGCATTCGATCGATCGAACCGATAACGATCGAGAACTACTCGACGACTATCCAGATAGAGATCGACGAGCCTGCCGTGCCGAACTTGGATGTCCAGGTCGAGCTGGTTGGCGCCACTCCTCGAACCGACCGCCTTGGTAACGAACTGGCCGGAGCACCCGATCGCCCAGCCTTTGCGTCCGGGAGCACCAGACTACGGGTGTCACCGGAGAATCGCCGTCTGCAAGTGGAGGCTCGACCGGCCGCAGCCGAGGTTGTTCCGGGTACTGAGACCACGATCGATCTTCAAATCACCGACAGCGACGGCGACCCCGTGGCCGATGTGGAAGCCGCGGTGATCGTGGTGGACGAAGCGGTACTGGCCGTCAGTCAGTACGAGGTGGCCGATCCGATTGAGACCTTCTATCAGCCGCTCGCCACGTGGCTCCAGGTTCGGCGAGGTCGGTCCGGAATCCTGCTGGCAAACCTGGAACAGTTCGGCGATGAGAGGGACGGAGAATCCAGCGACGCCATGGAGGAAGCTGCGATGGCCGACAGCGCGGTCGTTCCCGCGGCGGCCGGAGGCGGGGATTTCATGTTCAGCACTCGAATGGCGGCCAAGGCCGGAGAACCTGTACAGGTTCGCAGCAACTTCGATGCCCTCGCGGCTTTCAGGCCGGATGTCGTGACCGATAGCGAGGGAAGGGCAACCATTTCGGTGGACCTGCCCGACAGTCTCACGCGTTATCGAGTGGTAGTTGTGGTGGCCAACGACGACACACAATTCGGGACCGGCGAGTCGAGCATCACCGCAACGCTGCCGCTCACCGTGCGACCGGCCACGCCCCGGTTTGCAAACTTCGGTGACGAGTTCCGATTTGGTGCGATCATTCAGAACACGACGGCCTCTGACATCACGGCTTCGGTCGTCGTTGACACCGGCAACCTAACTGTCGAAGGAACCGTCGGCCGTCGGGTAACGGTGCCCGCCAACAATCGGGTGCTCGTTCCGTTTGACGCCAAGGCCGACCTGGCTGGAGTCGCCCACTATCGGGTTGCTGTTGTCTCCGATGGCCCGGCCGACGCGGCACAAGCCTCGTTCCCGGTCTACACGCCGGCCACTTCGGAGGCCTTCGCCACCTACGGTGAAATCGATTCGGGAGCGATCCGGATTCCAATCCTTCAACCCCAGAATGTGTACCCGCAATTCGGGGGTCTTGAGGTGCAGACATCTTCGACGGTGTTGCAGTCGCTCACCGATGCCGTTCTATACCTCGATGAGTACGAATACGACAGTGCCGACCGGTACAGCTCACGCATTCTTGGACTCCTCGCGTTGTCCGATGTTCTGGCCGAGTTCGAGGTCGAAGGACTGCAGAGCCGGGCCGAGATCGATCGCGCCATAGAACGCGACATCAAGGCACTACTTCAGCTGCAGTTGCCCGGTGAGGGCGTCTTCCGGCCATACTCCTCGGCTCGCCAAGCGTCGCCCTACCAATCCGTTCTGGCCACCCACGCGCTGGTTATGGCAGATCAGGCCGGATACGCCGTGAACCCAGACGCCCTCCGGCAAGCGATCGATGTAATGAACTGGATCGAGCAGTACCAGTTTGGTGGCTGGTCACCACGGGTCAGCCTCGGTCTGCAGGCCTATGCCACCCATGTGCTGCACCTCGCCGGTCAACCAAACCGCGACAAGGCGTCATCGGTCATGGACCAGCTGCTCGAAGTCGAAGGAACCGCAGTTGATTCTTTGGCTCTTTTGTGGCCGACGCTGTCCAGCGACTCCTCTCGGAACGACGAAATCCAACGTCGCATTCGCAATGCAGCTGTCGATCAGGCGGGCACGGTCACCTTTGCCACCGGATACACCCAGGACGACTATTACCTGTATCCGTCGTCGATGAAGTCGGATGCCATCGTTGTGGCTGCGTTGCTCGCCGAGGATCCGTCGAGCGACCTCATTGCGAAAGCTGTTCGGGGGATAAATGCCGGCCGCACCAATGGGCGATGGACCAACGTGCAAGAAAATGCCTTTGTGCTCATCGCGTTGCGTTCCTACTTCGACACGTTCGAATCTGTTGATCCGGACTTCGTGGCTCGAACCTGGCTGGGAGACGTCCTCGCTACCGAAGGCCAGTTTTCTTCTAGGTCGACCGACATTCTGGCTTCGAAGCTCCCGATGTCTACCGTGATCGAAACAACCGAAGGGCCCGATTCGTCGGTAGTGATCTCAAAGGACGGCGATGGCCGCTTGTACTACCGCCTCGGACTCACTTACGCACCAACCGACCTGACAGCCGATCCGTTGGACCGAGGATTCGTGGTGAGCCGTAAGTACACCGTGGCAACCGATGAGGGCTCAGTGGAACGAAACGAGGCAGGGGAGTGGGTCATCGAATCCGGAACCACGGTCAAGGTCGAGGTGACCATGGTCGCTGATGCCCGACGAACCCACGTTGCGCTGGTTGACCCACTGGCGGCCGGGTTAGAACCTCGTTCGCCCGTGTTTCGAGATCCGATTGCCAACGATGCAGCAGCTCGATGGTGGTGGTGGAACTGGTATGAACACACCAACCTCCGAGACGACCGAGCCGAAGCATTCACCTCGTTCCTCGGCGCGGGAACCTACACGTTCAGCTATCTCGTGGAAGCGGTAACTCCTGGCACCTACGTGGTGCCGCCGGCCAAAGCGGAAGAGGTATACGCTCCGGAAACGTTTGGCCGCTCGGGCAGCGATGTCGTGGTAGTTGTGAACGGGTAGCCGCTACTTGGCGAGCCATATAAGAACCGCTTTCACCCTGCGGTGAGCGGTTTGCTCTTCGCCGAGACCAAGCTTGGAGAAGATCGAGTTGATGTGCTTCGCAACCGCCTTCTGGCTGAGCACCAACGTCTCAGCAACGCTCGAGTTGTTGAGACCCTCGGCGATCAGCGCAAGCACCTCGGACTCCCGCGGAGTCAACTGATCGATCGCCGATGGGCGTCGGGTTCTGGATTGCACAAGCACGTCGACGATCTTGGGATCTACAACGGAGCCGCCATCGGCGACCGACCGCACCGCTCGCTGCAGATCGCCCGGGTTCACCCGTTCCTTGAGCAGGTATCCAAGACCGTCGGAACCGTTTTCGAAAAGCGCCAGCACGTAGGAAGGCTCGGAGAATTGTGAGAGTACGACGACGCCGATCGCCGGATGAGCAGCCCGAATCTTGAGCGCTGCGGTGATTCCCTCGTCGGAGTGTGTGGGTGGCATCCGAATATCGGTGATGACCACATCGGGGCGGTGCTCCTCTACCGCAGTCATCAGCGAGTCGACATCGCCACATTCGGCAACGAGCTCGACGGTGTCGAGATGGTTGAGAACCGCGCTCACACCCTCGCGGATGAGCAAGTTGTCATCAGCCAAAACGATTCTCAGGGTCTCCACAGCACCTACCGTACTCATCTCGGCTCGTTGGCTTCGAATAGCGACGAGCGCAGAGTCGTCGGGCTGAGCTGTGCCTTCGGGATATATCCGGTAGCTCCGCACCCTTGGGCAGCGACCGAGAGGTCTTCGGCAGACATTGTCGAGAACAAAACCACGCGCGCGTCGGGGCGGGCTTCAACCAGCGTCTTGGTGAGTGCGATTCCATCATTGTCTCCCAAATGCACGTCCATCAGGATGAGATCGGGAAGGACTGCAACGTCGAGAAGGTGGGCCAACGCTTCGCTTCCATCGCCAGAGACGCCCGCGCCAATCACGCCGTCGGTCGCGTCGATCACTGCTGTTGCAGCGTCGCGAAAGACCGCCTGGTCATCTACGACGAACACGGTGAGGGATGCCATAGCTTCCACCCTGATCGATCATCTCTCGATGTACAAGCACGCTAAGACCTCGGCGCGTGGGGGTGCCTGCACCCCCACGCGGAGCATCCTCACTCGTGGTGGTCGTCGGCGCACTACTGTGCGAGAGATGACGTCCGATGATCTGCGGTCCATCCGCACGTTCCTGGGTCTCGACCGAATGGGGGCCGCGCTCGGTCTGCTGGTCGTTCTCGTGGTCAACGGGCTCGTTATCCAGTCCGCCCTTGTTTGGGTGATCGCTCCGGCCCTAATGGGTCTGATTGGCTGTTTGACCCTTGGCATCCGCTCGTTGGACCACGGTCAGTCCAGCCGGGCACTCTTTCTTCTGCTGCTGGGCAACTGGATCGTTGCCCTGGTCGTCCCGGTCGTTCTTCCGTTCCTCTGGCCGGTGATGGTTCTCACGACGTTGATGCCGGTGGTGTTTGCGGCGCCCTATTTCGACTCGAAGAATGTGCTGGGTGCCGTGGTGGGCAGCACGCTCGTTGTTGGTCTGATCGGTGCGACGGGGCTCGCTTTAGACGACGGAGGCGCGCTGCCCGATATCGACGATGAAGTCGAGCTTGTTGTGGTCGTGGGTGGATTAATGGCGTTGTCGGTCCCGATGGGAGTCATCGTCTGGCAAACCAATCAGGCTCAGCGTGCCGCCTTGGCGCGAGCCTCGGCTCTCAACCGCGACCTCAACCGGTCCCAGGCTGAGCTTGCTCGGTCACGTCGCCGCGTGGTCGAGGCCTCCGATCTTGAGCGGAGCCGAATCGAGCGAGATCTCCACGACGGTGCACAGCAACGACTGGTCGCCCTTGGTGTCCACCTCCGTCTTCTGGAAGCGACCACTCCCGATGGGTCAGAGTTCGCCGGCACGGTGAGCAAGTTGGTCGGCGAGTTGGACTCGGCGGTGGAAGAGGTGAGAGAGCTCGCCCACGGAATCTATCCACCCTTGCTGGAAGCCCGAGGGCTCGCTGAGGCGTTAGAGGCCGTTGCTCGACGGTCGGCGAGCCCGGTCATGGTTTCTGCCAACGGCGTCGGGCGTATGGATCGGTCGATAGAAACGGCGCTGTACTTCACCGCTCTTGAAGCCCTTACCAACGCCACCAAGCACGCGCCCGACGCCGAGGTGGAGGTGACACTGGTTGAGCGCGGCGACGAGGTCGTGCTCACGATCACCGACCGAGGCCAAGGTTTTGATCCCGAAGCCGTCGAGCGCTCGCACGGGATGCTGAACATGAGCGATCGAATCGCAGCAATCGGTGGCGATTTCAACGTTGAATCTTCGGCTGGGAGGGGGAGTGTCGTCACCGCCTCGGTCCCGAAGGGGGAGAGCCCCGAAACCTAGCGGTGCTCGTCCCGGGTTCCGCCTCCCCAGGACGAGCGACCAGTGCCGCACCGAACAAGAGCAGTCACTGGCTCGCTAGATACAAAGTTTCTGAGATTTCTTGGAAATTTCGAACTCGGTGGACCGGCGGCTACAGAATTGCGTCGGTTGGGAGGGCGACGATGGCGTCGGCGCCAAGGTCTCGAAGCTCCTGAAGGCGACGCCAGAGATCGTTCTTCTCAACGACCATGTGGGCGGCGACCCGATCGGTTCTGCCAGCTAAAGGGAGCACGGTGGGCGTTTCGAGTCCGGTGAACACCTGGGAGAGCTGGTTTACCTTGTCGGCATCGATGTGCAGCATCAGATACTGGGTCTTCCGGGCGTTCAACGCCGCGGTGACCCGAAGACACATCAGTTCGATCGCGGCATCGTTGGCGGTTGGCGCGGTGACGAAAGACGCCTCGCACCCCTGGACCTCTTCCAGCACCCGAAGTCGGTTGCGGCTGAGGGAACCACCGGTCTCGCGGAGGTCGACGATGGCATCGGCCATGCCGACTGCACAAACACCTTCGAGCGCTCCACCCATGCTGACCACGGTTGCGTCGACATTGCGCGATTCGAAAAAGCGAGTGGTCCAGGCGGGAAGGTGGGTCGCTACCGTCTTGCCGGCGAGATCGGATGCGTCGGTCCACGGCTCATCTTCGCGGCATGCCACGACGAGATCTGAACGAGCGAAACCGAGCCCGATGGTGGGCCAGTCTTCGATCTCGTTCTCGAGCGCAGTGTCGGTGGAGATAAACGCGGCGTCGAGACGGCCAGCCCGTAGCCAGGCCGCAGCATCGCGAGGACGCATCTCGATGAACTCGATTCCTTCGGCTTGTTTGGAGGCGTTGGCGCCTTTGCTCACCCGGTAGCCGGCCTGGCGAAGCAATTCGATGGTCTGTTCACGTAGGCGGCCCTTAGAGGGGACAGCGACTCGAACCGTCATGAGCGTCGCTCCTCGAGGATCTGAAGGAACGAGGTTGGGTCGACGCCTACACCGGCGATGCCGGCCATCAGGTGATAGACGAGGTCGGCCGCTTCGTTCGCAACCAGGTTGGGGTCCACGGTGTCGCGGCCCAGTTCAAGACAGACCTCAAACGCCTCTTCCATAATCTTGCGTTGGTTGAACTCGGGATCGGAGAGGAGTTTGGCGGTATAGGAATTCGCTGGATCGTCGTCACGGCGACCCTCGATGACCTCGGCGAGGTCGGACAAGATGGTGGACACCGTTTACCCAGCGATCTCGTTGAGAACCGAAACCGTCTCAATAAGTGTGACCGCGGCCTCGGCACCCTTGTTGCCGACCTTGGCGCCAGCACGATCGAGGGCCTGTTCGAGTGTTTCGGTGGTAAGGATCCCAAAGATCACCGGCTTGCCCGAGTCCATGGAGGCCCGCTGAATGCCAGCGGCGGCCTGGCCAGCCACGAAGTCGTAGTGGCTTGTGGCCCCGCGGATCACCGCACCGAGGCAGATGACGCCGTCGATATCGTCGCGCTCGGCGAGACTGCGAGCGACGAGGGGCGCTTCGAATGCGCCAGGGATCCAGGTGACGGTGATGTTCTTGTCATCCACGCCATGACGATGCAGTGAATCGATAGCGCCGCTGAGAAGGCGATCGGTGATGAGGTCGTTGAATCGGCCACAAACAATGCCGACCCGCAGTCCCTTAGCGGTCATAGATCCCGTGATGGTGTTCACCCTGTGCAGGGTACAGGCATCGTTCGTTCTCATCCTTGGGCCACCCGACTGGATCGTGGGATTCGCCAAAAATGCCCAGCTGATGAAGGTTCACTCATAGTGCTCGTGTCGGCACTTGAAGCGACTCTTTGACAGAACGATAAAGAGTGGTCCGTGACGCTTGTTCTGCCGCGCGGTGACTGCCTACTGTCAGCGGCGGGTAACGGTCAGGTGTTGTCGCTTATCGGGGCGGCAAGTTCATGCTGCATCCGGACTGGATTTCCCGCCTCGGACGCAGTCTTTTCTGGTCAACTAAGGACTCTGCCTGCCGATGGAACAAATGTGAGTAGCGAAGCCGCCACGGAATCTGTGGAAACGTTTGATCCCTCGTCGATCGCCAACAGCGACGCGAACGACGCCGCGCGGACGGGAATGTTGGCGAACGTTGTGAGATTCCTTACTGCTGCCCCGGTGGCAACGGTGGTGTGTTTGCTCGGCATCTTGTTCACTTTCGGTGGCTTTCTTGCGGTGCGAGGACTCGAAGACAGCCGGGCCGCGGTGCAGTATGACCGGACCGTGTTGGAACAGACCACGGCAATCCAGCAGCGATTGACCGATCACGTGGCTGCCAGCGAACGGCTTGCCACCACGCTGACTTCGGGACCGATCTTTACCACCCCAACGTTCGAGCGATTCTTCCAGGCCGGCGGACATTTCGGCGAAGACCTTGAGTTCGACGGTTTGGTAGTCGTTGAGTACGTTTCCGACACCGAGGGCTTTGCCGCTCTGCGCGAACGTGAAACCGCCCAGGAAAACCCTGACTTCTTCTACCGGTTCAATCCGTTGAGTGTCCCCGATGCTTTCGTCGTCACCCGGCACTTCGGCGAAACCAGCACCAGCGCCAGCCCCGGCGTGATGCTGGCTCCAAACCTTGCGGAACTGATTCGGATCGCCAACGAGTCTGGATCGACCCAGCTGCGCATCGACGCCCAGGCCGACGGTCTGTTCCCGATTCAGGACCCGGAGACCACCGAAGACGACGGCTACCGGTCGGTCAACGGCCTCGTTCTGGTGACCCCTATTCGTTCCGATGGGCCAGACCCGGTTCTGCGTGGCGCCATCCTGAGCCGTCTCGATCTGGGAACCATGCTGGTCCGGATTCAGTCCGGTGAGCAGCTGGTAGCGCTTGACATGATCGTGAACGATCGAGTCGTCGCATCCACCGTTGAAGAGGGCGAGCGTGGTCTCGCTGTGGGTGAAGCAACCGAATTCACTGCAGGCGGCGAGACGGTCGTTCAGGTGCAGGGGTATCGCACGGGATTCGAAGTGCCGCGCAACCAAAGCAGCTCGATTCTTACCGGTGGCCTCGCCCTTTCCTTCGTACTCGCCTGGGTCGGCAGGGCCACCCGCGAACATGCACGCACCCTCGGTCGCCTTGAACGCAGTGAGCACGACGCTCGTCACGACGTACTTACTGGACTGCTGAACCGGGCCGGGCTCACCATCGGTCTGGCCCGCCGAGTGGAGGAACGTCGTCCGCCCGAGCTTGTCGGAGTATTGTTCCTGGACCTCGATCGATTGAAGATCATCAACGACTCCATCGGGCACACCGCCGGTGATGAAGTGCTGGCATTCGTTGCCGATCGACTCCGCAATGTCACCAACCCCGACGACGTCATCGGCCGGTTCGGCGGCGACGAATTCGTGATCGTTCCTTCGGTGGCACGATCCGTGCGTGATCTCACCAGGCTCGCTGACAACATCATCGAAGCGCTCGCCGAACCGTGCGTGTTGAGCGATCACTCCATGCAGATCGTCTCCGCCAGCATCGGCATCGCCTGGGTGGCCGAGGGTGAAGCAAGCGCTGAAAGCATGCTGCGCGATGCCGACGTGGCCATGTATCGAGCCAAGGATGCGGGCGGCAACCAGTGGGTCGTGTTCGACGCCGATCTTCGCGAGCAGGCCCTTGCCCGACTCGAAGTGGAACGAGAGCTGCGCAAGGCGATCGCCGAGGGGCAGCTTGTTGTGCACTACCAGCCGATTGTCGACATTTCCGACGGCATGGTTCACAAGCTCGAAGCACTGGTTCGCTGGCGTCACCCCGTTCGAGGGCTCATCCCGCCCGGTCAGTTTCTGTCCGTTGCCGAGGAAACCGGTCTGATCGTCGCTGTTGGCGAACACGTTTTGCGCGAGTCCTGCAAGCAAGCCGCCAAGTGGAGCGCTCAGGTCGGTCGCAGTATCAGCATCAGCGTCAACGTGGCCGAGCGCCAGCTCATCGATCCCGGTTTGATCAAGACCGTTCGAAGCACACTGAACGAAACTGGACTCAACGCCGAACAGCTCGAGCTCGAAATTACCGAAGAGCTCATCATCGAACGCCTGGACCACAGACTCACCATCCTTCGTCAGCTTGGCCGTATGGGCGTGAAGCTTGCGATCGATGACTTTGGAACCGGTCGAGCGTCGTTGTCGCAACTACGTCATCTCGAGATGGTTGACACGCTTAAAGTTGATCGGGCTTTCGTTGAGAACGTCGCCAACAATGAGACCGACCAGAAGATTCTCACCGCCATTGTGGCGCTCGCAAAGAGCGTCGGGATGGAGACGGTGGCCGAGGGTGTGGAAGACGCCGATCAGGCGACAAAGATCAAAGAGAACGGCGTCGATCTGATCCAGGGCTTCTACTTCCACCGTCCCAGCGATGCCCACGACATTCTCCCCGTGCTGCGTGAGCCCTTCGACCTCCCATGGTCGGCTCAGCAAACGTTCCTGCTGCGCTAGGAGCCGGAACGGGCCGTAGTTCAACTTTGGACCGGTAAAATCGCTGGGTGGATCCCTCCGAAATTGACCTCCAGGCTGCCTTTGGCGATGCCGACGCCCCCGAAGTAGACCCCGCTGCCGCACAGCAGATGGCCGAGGAGCTCAGCGACGCTCGGGCTCGTTTGTTGGAGGCCCCGGTAGCCGATGTCGTGGTGAACCACGCCATCGGGCTGTATGAACTCGCCGCGATCCACCTCACGGCTGAGACGCCCGACTTTGACGAGACCCGCTTGGCTATAGACGGCCTGAAGGCACTGGTTGAGAACCTGGAGGGCCGTTTGGGCGAGGGCGAAGAAATGCTTGGCCAGGCTCTGTCATCGTTGCAGATGGGCTTTGTTCAACGTCTCGCCGAATCCGAGGCGTAACCGCAGGCTGCTGAAGTCAAACGCGGTTGGGTGACAATCCGCTGCTATCATTGGGGGCTGGTAGCAAGAGGGCTCGCGCCCCACCGCTCGTCCGCCTTAGGTCGTGTCGGTTTACCAAGAAGCGCCGCATGTCAAAGTGCTCGGTTCTTGTAGTAACTCTTTTGCCTCCAGTCCGTCCTGTCGTAGCGCCAAAGGAGCCTGCCTAGTGAAGAAGAACCGCCATAGCTGACAACAACCGGGAGCCCCGAATCAACGATCGCATCCGCGCTCGTGAAGTCCGGGTCATTTCCCCTGAAGGATCCCAGCTCGGTGTCAAGCCATTACCCGATGCCCTCACGCTGGCCCGCAACCTGGATCTTGATCTTGTAGAGATCGCTCCCGAAGCCCATCCACCGGTCGTCAAGATCATGGACTGGGGCAAGGAGAAGTACAAGAACGCTCAACGAGCGAAAGAATCCAAGAAGAAATCCACCCGAGTGGTGGTCAAGGAAATGAAATACCGGCCCAAGATCAGCTCGGGCGACTTCGAGACAAAGACCCGAAAGGTGGAGAAGTTCCTCCATGACGGTCACAAGGTAAAGATCACCATCATGTTCCGTGGCCGCGAGGTCACCCACCCAGAGTTGGGTCGAGACATTCTCGATCGAATCGCTGAACGGACCGATGACTACGCCAAGGTCGAAGCTCGACCGCGGCTTGAGAGTCGAAACATGACCATGGTGCTCGGGCCCGATGCCAAGAAGGCAAAAGAAAAGAAGTCCGAAGAAAAGAAAGAGGCTGCAGCAGCAGCCGCGGCCGCTCCAGAGCGTCCGGCACCCCCAACCGCAGAAGAAGTAGAAGCAGTCAAAGCGCAACGAGCCGCAGCGGCTGCTGAAAGTGAGTCAGACAATGGGTAACAAGATGAAGTCCCACTCCGGGGCCAAGAAGCGGTTCAAGAAGACCGCCACCGGCAAGATCCGCCGCCGCAGCAAGAACCTCAACCACTTCAACGAGAAGATGACGAGTCGTCGCAAGCGTCGCCTCGGCGGCCCGCAGCTGGTGGCCAAGGCCGATGAGAAGCGCATCAACGAAATGCTCAGCTCCTGATTCTTTGTTAGCGGGATCAAAGATCCCATTGTTCTGAAGTTCTAAGTCGATAAGTGAAGGAAGAAACCAATGGCACGCGTAAAGAGAGCCGTTCACTCAAAGAAGCGTCGTAAGGAAACCCTGGCCAAGGCCAAGGGCTACTACGGAAACAAGAGCCGCAGCGTTCGCGCTGCGAACGAGCAAGTCATGCACAGTGGCAACTACGCCTTCCGTGACCGTCGTGCTCGCAAGGGCGAGATGCGTCGTCTGTGGATCCAGCGCATCAATGCTGCCTGCCGTATCAACGGCACCACCTACAGCCGCTTCATTGCGGGCCTGAAGGCACAGGGAATTGAGGTCGACCGCAAGATGCTGGCCGACCTTGCAGTCACCGACGAGGCTGCGTTTGCGGCGCTCGTTACCGCTGCAGGAGCTGCTGAAGCCGCTGCCTAGTGCAGGTCGTGAAGCTGAAGTACTAACAACACTCAGTGCGCAGCATTCCGCCAGCAACCAACGCCCACTACGCAGAACTGCGATCGCTCGGTAGGAGCGCATCGAACCGGCGCAAAGCCGGGCGGTTCCTCGTGGAGGGCCCGGTCCTGGTCGATGAATTGATGGCGTCACCAATCGAGGTTTCATACCTGGTTGGATCCGCCGAACTCCTAGAGGTCCATGCCGCGAGCGGCGTGGACCTTTTCGACGCCCATCTTGGAAAGTTCCGTGACTCCATGAGCACCCAGTCGCCCCAGCCTCTGGCCGCAGTTGCGAACATCCCAGAAGCCGCTCCACTGACCGCGGGTGGTGCGCTTGCGTTGGTGGAAATGAGCGACCCTGGAAACGCTGGGACCATGATTCGTACTGCCGAAGCGGCGGGCATGAGTGGAGTGGTCTTTGTCGGCGAGTGCGTTGATACGTGGAACCCCAAGCTGGTGCGCGCCTCGGCGGGCGCGGTATTCCGGCAACCGATCTCCCGTGTCAGTGAAGACGAACTGTTCAACGCTGCCGCTGGACCGGTTCTTGCCACCGTGATTGACGCTGGTCAGTCCTACCTCGATGCCGCCCTCACCGACGCGGTGCTGTGTATGGGCAACGAGGCGCACGGCCTTCCCCAATCGTTTGTGGATCGATGCAGCGGATCGATCACTATTCCACTAGCGGGTCCCACCGAATCTCTCAACGTCGCTGCGGCCGCCGCCGTGCTGGTATTTGCAGCGCTCGAACAACGGCGATCCAGTACGCTCGCCGCAGAACAAGCAACGAGGCAATAATGTCTGATTCTCCCCAAGCCATCGTCACTCTCAACGCCAGCGTTGTTGGCATTGAGGCGGTGATCGCCGAAGCTTCCGACACCGCCGCGGTGACCGAGCTTGAATCGAACGCGCTTGGCAAGAACGGTCCCATCATGGCCGCTCGCAAGGCCATTGGCGAGGTTGCGGCTGAGCAGCGAAAAGACGTGGGCAAGCAGGTCCAGGACGCCAAGGTCCGAATCGAAGCTGCCGCCCAAGCTCGTCGGGACGAGCTTGCGGGCTCCGAACGTGCTGCGCTGCTTGCTGAGGAACGGATGGACCTCACCGAAGTGCTGGGCACTCCGTCGGTCGGTCATCTCCACCCGCTTACACAAGCGTGGGAAGAGCTGGAAGATACCTTCATCGGGATGGGCTTCCGGGTGGCAGAGGGGCCGCACGTAGAGTCCGACTGGCATAACTTTGATGCGCTGAACATCCCGAAGGGTCACCCCGCCCGCGACGCCTTTGATTCTCTCTATGTGAATAACGGCGAGGAGGGCAGCACCGTGCTGCGAACCCACACTTCACCGGTGCAGATTCGCACCATGCTCACCCAGGCACCACCTATCCATATCGTGGCTCCCGGTCGGGTCTTTCGGCGCGATACCGCCGACTCAACCCATCTCCCTGTTTTTCATCAGATCGAAGGTCTCGTGATCGACAAGAACATTGGCTTGGCTGATCTGGCCGGAACGATCGAGTCGTTCACGCAGGCCTTCTTTGGATCTGGATTCACCAGCCGGCTCCGGCCCAACTACTTCCCTTTCACCGAACCATCAGCCGAGTTCGACGTGCAGCGACCAGATGGGTCCTGGCTCGAACTCGGTGGTTGCGGAGTTGTCCACCCCAATGTGCTTCGGGCGGGCGGGATCGACCCCGAGGAGTGGAGCGGATTTGCCTTCGGCTTCGGCATCGATCGGCTTCTCTCCCTTAAGCATGGCATCGACGACATCCGCGACGCCTATACCAACGACATTCGCTTCCTTCAGCAGTTCTAAGGACAAGGGCATATGCGCGCAGTACTTTCATGGATGCAGGAGTTCGCTCCCATCACCGGCACTCCCGAGGAGATTGCCGAACAACTCACGAGCATCGGCCTTGTCGTCGAGAGCGTCGAAACGGTTGGTGCCAACTGGGACGGAATCATCGTTGCCGAGGTCATGGACCTTCGTCAGCACCCCGAAGCCGACAAGATTCAGCTAGTCGATGTCAACACCGGCGACGGCGAAGCGTTGCAGGTTTGCTGCGGTGCCTTCAACATGAGTGTCGGCGACAAAGTTCCATTTGCGACGATCGGTACCATCATGCCCGGCGGCATGGAGATCGCGCAGCGCAAGCTACGCGGTCAGATGTCCAACGGCATGATCTGCTCGGGATCCGAGCTTGAATTGTCCGATGACCACGACGGCATCATGATCTTGGGCGCCGACCTCACGATCGGCGAGGCGCTTACTGACGCATTGGGTGCATCGACCGAGATCGTGTTCGACATCGATGTGGAACCCAACCGCCCCGAGGCGCTCAGTGTCATCGGGATCGCACGCGATCTCGCGGCAAAGCAGGGCGTCGCGTTTCAATTGCCGTCACCGTCTGTCCCCACGAGCGGGACCGATGCCGCCGACGTGTGTTCAGTGCAGATCCAAGACGCCGAACTCTGTCCACGATTCGGGCTACGGGTTCTGCGAAATGTGACCAATGGGCAGTCGCCGCAGTGGATGCAGGACCGCCTGAATGCCGCCGGTCAGCGTCCTATTAGCACCATCGTGGACATCTCGAACTACGTGATGCTGGAAACGGGCCAGCCCAACCACACCTTCGACCTTGACACCGTCCCCAACGGCGCCCTTCGGGTTCGTCGTGCCAACCCGGGCGAGACACTGAAGACCCTCGATGCCACTGAACGATCGCTTGTTGCTCCCGATGGCAGCGGGATAGGCAAAGGACTCGGCGACGGTGTTATCACCAACGACGCGGATCAGGCCATCAGCCTTGCCGGTGTCATGGGTGGCTTCGACACCGAGATCAGCGATTCGACGAGCAACGTGCTGCTCGAGGCAGCTGTATGGCACCAGATGAGCATCGCTCACACGTCCCGACGGTTGAACCTTCGGAGCGAAGCCTCCACCCGGTTTGAGCGTGGGACCGATGTGATGGCGCTTGAACGGGCGCTGGATCGCTTCTGCGAACTTGCGATCGAACTTGCTGGTGCGGAAGTCGCACCCGGGACGGTGATGGCCCAGCCCAATCCGATCGAACCGGCCGTGGTGAGTACTCGCACCCATCGTGTAAATCACCTCTTGGGCACCGACCTTGATGCAATGACGATGATCGGGCTGCTCGAACCCATTGGGTTTGACTGCACCGATCCAGTCGTGGTCGATGGCGTGGAAAGTTTCGACGTCACCGTTCCTACCTGGCGGCCGGATGCGTCGGTCGAGGCAGACATCGCTGAAGAAGTCGGCCGCCACTATGGGTTTGACAACATCATCAAGCGAGTCCCGGTCTCGACCCAGGCCGGTGAACTATCCGATCTTCAGCGGGGCCGACGATTGATTCGTCGTGCGTTCGCGTCGGCGGGATGCTCAGAGGCTTTTCCAATGCCATTCCTCGCCCCGGGCGACCTCGCAGCCGCAGGTCTCGGAAGCGATGGGCTGACCCTGCGTGATCCGCTCATTGCCGAAGAGTCGGTGCTTCGCACATCGCTGTTGCCTGGCCTGCTCAAAGCGATTTCGTACAACCAAAGCCGCGGCAACAACGACGTTCATCTCTTCGAGGTCGGTGCGGTCTATCTTCCGAATGCCGACGGAGAACTGCCCGACGAGCCGTGGTCGGTGGCGGCAATCCTCGGCGGCGGTGACGCCGGTGACGCTGTGTCCCTCCTCAAGCAGGTGGCGCTCACTCTTGGCCTCGACTACCGGCTCAAGAACGCCGAACGCCCGGGACTTCATCCAACTCGCTCCGCGGAGGTCATCTTCCGAGGGCGCACGGTGGGAGAGGTTGGTGAAATCGACCCCAGCGCAGTGGAAGCCTTTGGTGTCACCGGTCGTGTTGGATGGATGTCGCTCGACGTAGAGCCAATCATTGCGGGCGTGGTAAACGTTCCCAAAGCCAAGAAAGTCAGCCGGTACCCGGCTAGCGATCTCGACCTGGCATTTGTGGTTCCCAGCGCGGTCGCCGCATCGGCGGTCAGCGACTCGCTTATGAAGGCGGGACGGCCACTCATCCAATCGGTAGAGCTCTTCGACGTCTTCCGTTCCGAGCAACTGGGTGAGGACGTCCGGTCTCTCGCTTTTGCGATTCGGCTCCAGGCGGAGGA
>CALHFG010000013.1 GCA_938029215.1 uncultured Acidimicrobiales bacterium
GTCAACGACCGGCCACTAGCTGAAAAAGTCGATAGTGAGTGAAATAGCCCAGGGATTTACGAACACCAGAAACTTCGCTTAGTGTCCCAAATAGGACCGTCGTGTGACAGGTTCCGAAGCCAAAGGGCAACGAAGGGGAAGTAATGAAGATCACCAGAAAGTCTGCGGCCATCGCGGTACTCGGCGGCATCATGGCGTTCGGCGGCGTCGCTGCGGCGAGCCAACGAATCGTCATCAATCCTGTCGGCAGCGTTAGTTTCAAGTGCGCCGGAGGTATGAGCACTCATGGCCACACCTGGACGGCGGGCAGCAACCCCGCCGACCCCGACGGTGACGGCCCACTACCCAATCCGCACCCGGTTGGCATGTCACTGTTTGACGGCGACCCCGACGTCACGATCGACGTCGTCTTCACGGTCGATGAGGACTTCTTCCGAGTCGAAGAAATTAGCACTGGCACACACGCTGGCACACACATCGATGCTCCTCGCCATTTCCTCAATGAGGGTCGCTCATTGGAGGAACTGTCCGCCGATGAGTTCGTATGGGAAACCTACGTGATCGACGTTCGCGAGCGCATGCAAACCGAGCCGGTCTTCCAGCTAAGCGTCGATGACATCAAGAACTACGAGCGTAGAAACCGACGCATCGCCCGTGGCTCACTCGTGGTGTTCCAGACCGGTTTCGAAGAGGCATTCGGAACCCCAGCGATGTTCGGACCAAACCCGGGCATGTCGGCCGAAGCCATCCAGTGGTTGTTCGACGAGCGACATATCTCGGGTATCGGAACCGACTTGTATGGGCCCGACGCAGCGACCGACTTTGACTTCTTGGCGACTTACACCGTGCTAGCCAACGACGGCGTCGCAGTGGTTGCGATGAAGAACCTCGACGATCTTGCAATCCAGGGCGACCTTCTCATGGCGCCGGCTGTTCGGCTCCAAGAGGGCTCCGGCTTCCCTGTGAACCCGATCAGCTGTCAGGGAAATCGCAGCCAACCTCGCTCAGGACCGTCGACGGTCAACTTGGGTGCCGACGAATAGCGTCCAACTACATCTGATTGTCAGGGGCCACGCCGCAGTGCGTGGCCTCTGGCCTTTTTGATCAGCGAAGAATTTGAGCCCGGGCGTCGCTGCCGAACGCCTCGTGATTGGACCGTTCGGCAAAAGCACCGATGGACGGCACGACGTAGACAACCGGACCTGCGGTCCTCTTCCAGTCGGCCAGCTCGTCGAGCAGGACAGCCCGGTGTCCACGTTGCAAAAGCGAACCGGAGGTTGCAGGAACCATGGGAGCAATGACGACCAACAGATCGTGCTTCGAGCTTTCGATGAGGTCTGCGTTCGACGTTGACCACACGGCACCATCGACATGCTCGGCGCCATCGAGAAGGACCGGGGGCGTCACCCCTGGAATGGCAGCCGAAGCATAAAGTTCTGCAGTCGGGTCCGCCGCTTGGGTGAGCGTGGCAACCCGACGCTCGCCGGTTGACCGCCGGCATGACACGACCCGGACGGCGGGGTGAAAAGGACTACTGGCTACCTCGTAGTCCTGCACGTTTGTTCCCGCGGGCACCAACCGTCCCAACGCACGACCCCCCACGCGTCGCACCGGAGCGATAACGCGGTCGAACGGCGAAGGATTGGGCGGAGCGAGCTCAACGGCAAGCTGTTGCAGCTCCGCAGCCACCGACGCCGGGACCGGCTGAGGTTCGGGCGAGATTCGGGCCGCGTTCAACGCACCGGCGCTGGTTCCGACAACCGTGGAGCACATCGATGGCGTCCAACCGGTTCGTTCGCCAATGGCCGCCATCGCAGCTCGGAGAAAGAATCCCCCGGGCACACCACCGGCACCCAGAGCAAGGCCGATCCTCACCTGGTCGCGCTCATCGGCTAGCTCTCCATCGCGCGGCGGGCGAGATCGTCGATGTTGATACCCGCGAATGCATCGGCGTCGCCGCGCTCCTCGCCGCTATCTCGGAGATCGATGTCGCCAGTGAGATCTATTGACGGGCGAAGGATCTCCGTCCGACGACAGACCCATCCGAGAAGCTGCTCCGCTGTGGGTCGAGAGCCAAGCGTGACGCGAAGAAGCGACACGTGCGAGCTGGGGATAAAGACCGCCGGCCCCATCGCCACGAGGCGGCCGTCGCGTTCCATGGTTCGAACCAAAACTGCATCGCCATATGACACCCTGCGGTTCATTGCGTCGATCGTTAACTCCTTATCGGAGTCTGGATCAGACAGCTTCCACGTAGAGGAGTCGAGCACTTCAACGTCGAAGGCCTCTCTGCTACCAGCGGTGAAGGTAGACAGGATCGCTTCATCATCCTCGGTCACAACCGAGCGTCGAGCCGCCAGATACGCAGCCGCTCCTCCCGCTTCAATGGTGAGGATGTCCTGTACAAACGGGTCCGCCAATGCCTCGGGAAAGCTCATGAGGCCCCACTCGGTACTGACGATGTCGGCCAAGCGTTCCATCTGAATGGACCACGGCGGTTCGGCCAGGTAGGCCTGGATCCGCACATCGATCAACGCAAACTGTTCACGGTCGCTGAGCCGAAGTTGCTTTGCACAACACGAGCGATACTTTCGCCCGGACCCGCATCGGCAGGCATCGTTTCGGTCGGCGGCAGACCGGTCAACGGTGGCGCGATCAATCAGGTACTCAACCGAGCCGAAGATCGGAACATCGGAAGGGAGTATGTCCATCGCCTCTTCGATACGGGATGCGTCCAAGAAGAGGCGGCCTAGCTCCCGGCGCACGGGGAGGAAATCCTCGTCTACTGCGTGGGCTCGCTCGAAGAACGACAGGGCTGCACCGCCATCTCCGAGGCGAAGATCGATCATGCCTCTGAGGTAGTTGACGCCTGGATGATCGCCGTGCTTACGGGCGAGAGTTTCTACGAGGCGGCGTTGATCCATCCAGTTTTCCAATGAAGCCGCACCGGGCGGCTGCCAGTACTCGGCGAACGCAGCCGCCACTCGGCCGGTGAGCAGTGCGACGAACGAGGAGGCATTGACCGTCCCGCGGCCGCCAACCCACTGCTGCCATTGCAGAATGACCGACCGAAAGTCTCCTGCTTCATCCGACGACAACTGATGGTCGGCAATCAATTGGTCAAGGGCGACTTCGATGATGTCCTCTGACGTGGTGGCCCATTCTTGGTTGGCTCTCCCCCACTCCCCATCGCGCCGCACCAATCCTGCAGCGGCAAATAGATCTGAAATCGGGAGCGTGGCCGACAGAAAACACCGGTCGTTCAGTGCGATCGCGCCTGCTATGAGCCGAATTGCCGACAGTCCACTGCGTTCGGGAAGAAACCTTTGGATCGCCGACCGCAACGCAGCCACCTCGACTTCGCCGGACCCGAGACGGGAGCTTGCCACAGTGTCCACGATGAACCGATCCGGGGTTACGGCTCCGAACTCGCTGGTAGCGACACCAGGCGCAAGGCCAATACTGATGTAGTGCCCGCTGGAATCGAGGGTGGTGGGCACCGCCGCCACGACCGCCACGGTGCGGTCCGGGGAGGTGATAAGAACCCCTTCGGGTTGATCGAGAAACTTCTGAGCGCCGAGCAAGGGGCTGAGATCGTAGTGATCGTCGACAACCCGGGGAGTGGTCGTCCGGGCGGTAAACACTCGACCGGCGGCGATCGAGGCTCGACTAAACACGAGATCACCTACACGGTGCAGCGACTCGTCCTCCTCGATCATTTGGTGAACCGCGGCATCGTCGATTTCGTTGTCTGTGGAAGAGAACTGAGCACGGACCTGAGCGATCGACATCACTGCGTTAGCGTCCAATGCCGTAGCTATTGCCACGATCGAATCGCCCTCCATGCTTGTTCCCACTCCGTAGCTCCCTCTCACGCTCTGCGGTGGTTTCACCGACCTCGATGCTAGGGCAGACCCCTGGTGTGGTCCCGTGACCACATCCAGAAAACGCTTCGCAAATGGAGGATTTTTCGACGTACTATTTGTGCATGTCAGCGAACACTCCGTCCGATGCCGCCAGCAAGCCGTTTGGAACCGTCTTCGGCGACGTGATGGCGTTGGCCGAGTTCGACGGTTCGGCATGGAGTGAGCCGCGCATGGTCGGCACCTCCGAACTCGTTCTCCACCCGGGCACCCACGCCCTGCACTACGGCAGCAGCTGCTTCGAGGGGCTCAAGGCCCACCGTCAGCCCGATGGGTCGGTCGCTACATTTCGGGCGCACCGACACGCCGAGCGCATGTTTGGCAGTGCGGAACGGCTGATGCTTCCACCTCCCCCCGTCGCCCTTTTCGAACGCATGGTGGCCGACACCGTGGCAGCAAACGCCGATATCACCCCGGACGCTCCGGGGTCGCTGTACCTCCGACCGACGATCATCGGCACCGAACAGAACATTGGAGCCGCGGCCCGGGCGTCGAACACCGCCATGTTCTACGTGCTGGCAAGCCCAGTGGGGCAGTATTTTGCCGGCGGGTCACTGCGGTTAGCGGTTGAAACCAAACTGCCCCGCACGACCCCGCAGTTCGGAATGGTCAAGACCGGCGCAAACTACGCCATGGCGCTCAGCGTGCTGGCCGAGGCCAAGGATCGCTACAACGCCGACCAGGTTTTGTTTGCGCCTGACGGGTATGTGGAAGAGACCGGTGCGGCCAATTTCCTCGTCCTGGCCGACAACACGATCATCACACCGCCGCTATCAGATGGCTACCTCCACGGAGTCACACGAGACACCATCCTCACACTGGCTGAGTCCCTTGGCTTCAGCGTCGAAGAGCGTCCGTTGTCGGTGAGCGAGCTGCTCGCTCTCGCCGCCGAACCCACGACCGAGATCGTATTGTCTGGAACTGCGGCCATCGTCGCTCCCGTTGGCACGCTGATCAGCGAAGGCGCCGAGCATCGAGTGGGAGGCACCGATACGGGCACACAAACGCAGAAGATTCGAGACCTCGTGACACAGATGCAGCAGGGAATCGCCGAGCGCCCCACCGGCTGGTAACTCCTACCGTCCTTCAAAAACCGCCGGGCGCTTTTCCAAGAACGCGGCGACGCCCTCCAGGTAGTCTGAGCTGGTCGCACAGGCAGCGGCCGCTGCGTCAGCCTCTGCTCGCCGAGCGGAATCGAAGAAGGCATCGACGGCGATGTTGGCGGCGCGTTGGCTCAACGGGGCGCGCGCCACCATCGAAGCGGCGAGCTCTGCCACCCGATCCTCAAGGTGTTCCGGTTCCACAACTTCGTTGACCAAACCAATTCTCAGAGCTGTGGCCGCATCGATCAAATCGCCCGTGTACAGCAACTGGCGGGTCCAGGCGGGGCCAACGAGGCGAACCAGTGCCGCCACACCTTCGGGCGGGTAGCCAATTCCCAGCCGGGCGGGAGGAACCCCAAACCGAGCGGTCGAGTCGGCAATTCGGATGTCCGCACTCACCGCGATCGCCGCACCGCCACCAACGCAGGCTCCCCGAATCTTCACGATGGTCGGTTGCGCGAGCGCTGCAATGTCGGCATACGCCCCATTGACCGTGCGCCCGTACGCTTCCTGATCCTCGGGGTTGGTTCGGGCTTGCTGGAACTGGCTGATGTCGGCACCCGCTACGAAGACATTGCCTTCGCCGGTCAGCACGACAACTCGATCGCCGTCGTCGGTGAGGTCGGTGGCGGCTATCGACGCACACGCGTCTCGGAGTTCTGCCCACATCTGCAGTGTCATGGCGTTGCGCCGCTCGGGCTGGGAAAAGGTAATCGTGGCGACGCGATTCGAGCGATCGAGGCGTGTAGTTGCCATCAGCCGAACTCCGGTCGACGCTTCTCGGTAAGCGCCTTGACACCTTCGGCAGCGTCCGGACCCAGGAAGTTCAACATTTCCAAGGCAAGCGACGCATCGAATGCAGGTGCAGCCTGAGTCATCCAAAGGTTCAGCGATCGTTTCGTGAACCGAGCCGCGTCTTGTGGGCCGGTTGCGATCTTGGTGGCGACACGCTCGGCCTCGAGCAGCAACTCTGAGCCCGGCACCGCTTTGGAAACCAGCCCGATTCTGTCAGCGGTTTCTCCGTCGATGAAGTCGGAGGTGATCAAGTAGTACTTGGCTTTGGCCATTCCACACAGGAGGGGCCAGAGAATGGCGGCGTGATCGCCCGCCGCTACACCAAGGCGGAGGTGCCCATCGGTGAACCGAGCCTCGTTCGCCATGAGCGAGATGTCAGCCATCAGACCAACGGCAAGGCCAGCCCCTACGGCCACGCCATTGATGGCAGAGATCACAATCTTCTGGCATTGCATCATCCGGTAGACGATGTCCCCGGCCTCTTTCAACACACCTTTGATGGTCTCGTAGTCGCCAGCCATACCGGTGATCCAGTCCAAGTCACCACCGGCGCTGAATGCGTCGCCGGCCCCGGTGACGACTACGACCCGGACCTCGGGATCCTCGTCGATGTCCAGCCAAACTCGGCTGAGCCCACGGTGGAGCTCGGCGTCGGTGGCATTCATCCGTTCGGGTCGGTTGATCGTCATCCACAGGATCCCATGATCCTTCAGCTCAAATTTCAGTCCCGGATACGCCGCGTTGTAGTCAAAGCTCACCGCGACAAACTAACCGCTGCCGGTCTGTTCAGAGAATTGTGCCGGGCACCGAAGTGCTAACTGGCAGCTGGAAGCGGAAGTCCAAGGATGCCTGCGGCTTTGTCGATGACGTCGGCGTCTACCCAGACCTGGTAGCTCTCGGCTGCCATGAGATTACGAGACGAGAAGTCCCTGGCTCCACGCTGAGCAAGATGACCGATCGCCGACCACGCACCGCCTGCGACCGCTCCCACGATCAGATACGTCACGACGAGCGCCAAGCCCGAGGCACCGTCCTGCCGTTGTACGAAAAACAACAGCATGAGGCCAATGAAGCTACCGAACCAGGCCCCGCTCAAGGCACCATCGCGAAAGGCGGTGCCTGCGGTCTTGCGGCCGGTGACATGCTCGACCCGACGCAACCGGTTCCAGACGATTGACGTTGCAGCTACGGGGAACCCGGAGTCGGAAAGGGTGTCGATGGCTTTCTGAGCTTCGTCGTACTCGGAGTATTCAGCGAGAAGCGTCGGGGGGCCCACCTCGGTTCCGTCGGCTGAACGTTCACTGGGCGATTCGGGTGGCATCGACACGGGCAGGTCCTTTGGTAGAGCGATGTCTGGAGTCCAGCATCTCAGAAGCGTTGGGGTGCAATCAGGGAAATCAGAGAACTTGTTGCACGTCTAGGACCAACAGAACCGTTACGAGGATGATCACACCGACGTTGAGCGCGCTCATAGGCTTTTTGAAACGGTGATCGGTCGACCAAAAACGATGAATGCTGTACACGTTGAAATAGATGGCCACGACGCTCAGAGCGATGCCAACCCACGGGCCGACACCAGCGAGTCCGATGAGCGGTGCAACAAAAGGAAAGATGACGTAGGTCAGCACGCACCGGACCGCGGAGATCAGAATGCTCTTGGAGAACACGCTCTCTGCATCTTCGCTATCGGCCTGGAGAGTCGATGCTTCTGTCTCAGCGGCGATGTGAGTAGCCATCGAAGACATTCTACGAGACAACTGAGCTTGTCGGCGCTCGACCGGACGTGCTTGTTGTCCTAGGTGGGGTCTAGGCCGCCGGGGCCGAAACCGACTCGGTCAAGTCCAGCACTTCGTCGCTCTCCACGTGTGTGCCGAGCAACCGTTCCTCAAGTCGCAGCGCCCGGGCACTCACGATCCGCAGTTGACGTTCGAGGTCTGCGGACCGGCCGCGCTCGTCCTTGAGCGCTTCACGAAGGTCCCCCAGCATCGACTCGGTTTGACGCTGTCTGGTGGGAAGTTCTTGGAGACTTGCGATCGTGTAAGCCGCCTGGTCAATTTCGGCGTTCAGCAGTGCAATTTCGGTTCCGAGCGCTTCGTTTCTCACATCGGACCGCGCGATGGCTGCATCGCGTTCGCTTAGCTGGAACCGAGTCTGCCGCAACTGTTCTTGGGTAAGTTCAATGACGTCGGCGGCTTCGTTCAAGAGTTCTTCCAGTTCGATCACGCGACTGTTGTCGGCCACGATCGCCTCGGCCGTCTGAGCCCCGTAGCTGCTGCGGCCGCGTTCAGCCTGACTGAGCTGATGGGAAAGATCGGAAATGACCTCTTCAGCCTGCGCCCATGCAGAGCGCAGCTGTTCTGTACTACGAGCCTCGCTGGCCATTTCGGCGGTTCGGCGACGAACCTGGTCTAGGTGCTGTTCCAACGAGTCGATCTTGATGCGTTGTTCGCGGATGAGGTCGGCTGCCGCGTGCAGCCGTTCCGCGGCATCGGCGGTTTCGGCTCGTTGCTCGGCAGCCTCGTGTGCCGCAGCCTCAAGGTCGGCAACCTTGGCTTCCAAACCATCTCGCTCGATCAGTGCATCTTCGAGGTCGGCTGCTAACCGGTGCGCTTCAAGCGACTTAGCCTCGAGGTCATCAATCAACCGTTGACCCACGAGAGCGTCGGTGGTTACCCGCTCGGTCTGACCTTCGAGCTGGTCGGTGAGATCGTGAACCTGGCCTCGAGCGATCGCGATGGTCTCATCCATCGTTTGCAGACGACTGGCCTGGTGTGACGTTTGCGCGGTGAGTCGGGCGGCGGTTGCTTCGAGATCCCGGGCACGACGCTCTGCCGCCCGGGCAAGGCCGACCCGCCAACGGAGCCAGCCGGTGAGCAGTCCGAGTAGCGCTGCCACAGCGATCGGAGCGGCAAGCACGTACGGCCAAGAACTAATGGTCTCGACTACGCGGCCGCCGTATTCGGCGACAATATTCGCCGGCTCATCGGTTTGGACGAACACCGAAGGTGGTTCGCCATCGACACCGCGCACGTTGCTGAGCTGGGGGAAATAGCGATCGAGCGCAACGTAGGTTCCATAGCCGAGAGCTCCCAGCCCACCGACAAACGTGGCGAGCGAAAGAGCTGACCATCCACGGGGGACGGTGCTGCGAGGGAGGCTTTCTGCGGGCAGGTCCTGTTCGTCATTGGAGTCGCGCTGGGTCTCGACCACTTGGACGTCAGCAGCACGTCGCGTTTCCTGCTCGGAGGTGGCGAGGACGGTAATCCATGCATCGTTGCGGACCACCTCACTCTTTTCGCCAGCCATCCTCATTTTCTACCACTGTGACCGGCCTGAGGTAGGGACCTCGCACCGAATACCGCGAGGGCCTGTCATCCACCCTTCGTCGAGCTGACTTTGCTGTACTTACGGGGTGATCATTCCGGAAGAATTCTCGCGGTGAGTTGGGACCTCCCCGAGCTCCAGTGGTGGATGGCCGCGCTTCCAGCCGTGTTCCTTCTGGGGGCGGGAATTGCTACCGCCGTCACGTTCCGACAGTGGAGGTGGGGCAAGAAAGTAGTGCCGCGACAGTTCTGGACCCGGATGGTCGACGGATACGTGGCGCTTGAACGCTCGCACCGAAAACTGCAGACAGCAACCGCCGACACCCAGGTAGCGCACGACGCCATCTCGGATCGGCTGGACCTCAGCAACCAGGAGAACAGCGCGCTGTATGCGCGACTGCAGGCGCTGGAGGCCCACCTCGACAACGTCACCGCCGAGGCGACGACGCTTGTTAGTGGCCTGAAAGACAACGAACAGCGATGGGTCGAGGCCGAGACCGTTCGAGACGACCTCCAGACAGCACTAGCGGCCGCTCGAGCACAAGCCGAGCGTGACGGGGTGCGGGTGGAAGAGCTAGAGCGTCAGAACGACGATCTCACCGCAAGGCTTGACCACGCGATGGCCGAACTCACCGCATCGGTCCAGACGATTCAGAAATTGGAAGGTGAGGCAGGACGGCAGTCCAAACTCCAAGATCGGCTTCACGAGGCACTCGATCGTGATCGCCAGCGGGCTGCCACCCTTACTCGGCTGGAAGGGCGCTATCGAGCGACACACCTCGAGTTGACCCAAGCCCTCCGGCGGGCCGATGCGTTGGAGGCGAAGCTGCGGTCGGGCACCACCGGTGCGACCCGCGGAGTGTTCGATCGCCCCGTACCGGGGAACGAACCCATCACCCTGGGAATCTACGACGACTTTTCAATCGACCTCAGGACCTCCGTCGATGATGGGCCCTCCAGAGGTTCTGATCGCTTCGCTCGTTCCTACGGTCGGCTTCCCGACTAGGCGGTTCGACTTTTCGCCACAGCACCACAGTGCAAAGCTAGGCCCATGATGCCCAGCACGATGATGGACCTGCCCCTCAACGTAAACGCTCTTCTTCGCCACGGCCGCACCGTTCACCACGATGGGCTCGTCCTCACCTACCACGGGCCCGGAGACATTCGCGAGGCGACCTTCGCCGAAGTAGCGAATCAAGCCGACCGTCTCGCTGGGGCCCTCCATCGTCTCGGAATTCAGTCCGGGGATCGCGTCGGGACGTTTATGTGGAACCACGACGCACACATGGCGGCCTATCTGGCCATCCCATGCATGGGGGCTGTGCTGCACACGCTGAACATCCGACTGTTTCCCGAACAGTTGGCCTATGTCATCAACCATGCGGCCGACAGGGTCATCCTTGTCGACGGCTCGATCGCTCCCCTGCTCGCCAAGGTGCGCGATCAGCTTACGACGGTCGAACACATCGTGGTTCGAGGTGCGGGCGACACTTCAGGGTTGGGCCACACGCTGGACTACGACGAACTCATCAACGCCGAGGAAACCGGCTTCGACTACCCCGAGCCCGACGAGCGATCCGCCGCGGCGATGTGTTACACGAGCGGAACTACCGGCAATCCAAAGGGCGTGGCCTATAGCCATCGGTCAACGTTTCTTCACTCGATCGCGACCCACTCGGCACAGACGTTGCAGTTCTCTCAAAAGGAGCGGGTACTTCTTATCGTTCCCCAGTTTCACGCCAACGCGTGGGGCATGCCGTACGGAGCGTGGAGCGTCGGGACCGACTTGGTCATGCCGCAGCAGTTTCTTCAAGCTGGGCCACTGGCTGAGGTGATCAAGGAAACTCGTCCCACAATCTCTGGCGCGGTGCCAACGGTTCTGAACGACATTCTCCACAATGCTCCAGATGCAGACCTCTCGTCGCTGCGATACATCGTCTGCGGCGGTTCTGCCGTTCCGCGAGCCCTCATCGAGGGCTACCGCTCCAACTTCGATGTGGACATCGTGCAGGCCTGGGGCATGACCGAAACATCACCGCTAGCCGCTGTCGGATGGCCGCCCCGCGGGGTCGCCCGCGAAGACGACATCGACGTCCGGGTCAAGACGGGACGCATCGTTGCAGGTACAGAAGTTCGCATTTGCAATGACGCTGGCTCGCCGCTGCCGTGGGATGGCCAAGCCCAAGGCGAGATCGAAATTCGAGGTCCCTGGATCACGGGCAGCTACCACTTGGATCCCACCGAGGAGAAGTTTCATGACGGGTGGCTCCGCACGGGCGATGTGGGGTCGATCGATACCGACGGGTTTATCCAGATCTCGGACCGTGCGAAGGATGTCATCAAGAGCGGGGGCGAGTGGATCAGCTCGGTCGACCTCGAGAACGTTCTCATGGGCCACGAGGCAATCAAAGAAGCAGCGGTGGTTGCGGTACCCGATGATCGCTGGGACGAGCGACCGCTGGCTTGTGTCGTACTTCAAGAGGGCGCCGATCAGCCTTCGACCGAGGCCTTGAACGATTACCTCACCGGCAGGGTTGCCAAGTGGTGGATCCCTGAACGCTGGACATTCATCGAAGAGGTACCCAAAACATCGGTTGGCAAGTTCGACAAGAAGGTCCTGCGACGCCAGCACGCCGACGGCGAACTGGTAGTTGTGGCCAGGGATTCCTGACCAGCAGAGAATCGAAGCCATTTCAACGCACCGCATCAGCCTCGACTAGGGTCATCAGCCACTTCACCTCCCGACGACTTCAGGATTGCATCAGCATGGATCATCTCTTCGACGGAATCGCCCGGTATCAGACCGCCGTTCACCCCTCCAACGCTCCCCTCTTCGAGGAGCTCTCTGGCGGGCAGAAACCCGACGTCTTCTTCATCGCCTGTTCGGACTCCCGTGTGGACCCTTCGCTCATCACCCAGCAACTTCCGGGACAGCTTTTCATCGCTCGAAACGCAGGGAACATCGTGCCCTCCGCAACCACTCAGGATCTGAACCCCGACGGAGTTTCTGCTGCTCTGGAGTATGCGGTCGAGGTCCTCGACGTAGGCAACATCGTGGTCTGTGGCCACTCCGACTGCGGCGCGATGAAGGCTGCGTTGGCCCCAGAGTCGCTGACAGGCACGACCTACCTGCGGGCCTGGATCGACCACGCTCGCGACGCGGTCGAATCGGCCTCGGACGACGTGGACATCGTGATACGGCGCAACGTCCTACTTCAACTTGAAAACCTGCAGACCTACCGCTTCGTCGCCGAACGCGTGCGCGAGGGCAGGCTCAAACTTCACGGCTGGGTGTATGACATCGCCAGCGGTCACGTCGCAATACACAACGGCGAAACGTTCGAGTAGGCGGGAGCTCGCCTTCAAACGGTGCAGTCGAGTGGACTAGTTTGGCGTTCAGGAGCGTGAGCCATGAAAGACATCCCCGGGATCGATGAAGACGGAAACCCAAAGAATGGCCCGTTCAAGGTGTACTTCAAGAACAGCCTCGTCTCCTGTGAGGGCGAGTTCGACGACGGCCAGAAGTCGGGCCGGTGGAAGTACTTCCTCAACAATGGTCAGATGCAGTCCTCCGGCAAGTACAAGGACGGACAGATCGTTGGCCGCTGGAAATGGTTCTTCAAAAACGGCGAGCTACGAGCAACGGGCGGATTCGATGACGACGGCCAGAAGCACGGTTTGTGGAAGCGTTACCATGCCACCGGCCAACTCTGGGACGAAGGACGCTTTGACCACGGCAAGAAGACCGGCACGTGGAAGGCCTATGACGAGTCAGGTGAGCTCGTAGATACGAAACGCTTCAAGTAGTAGAGCCTGCTCTCGGCAACCTTTCCTGGAGTCGTTCCGTGCGATTTCTCCATACGGGGTCAAGAATTCTGCCATCGCCGTCGAAACCGAATCATGAGACTTGTGTCGGTACGGCTGTTCATTGCGTGCATGTGCGCCGTTATGTGTGCCAGCATCGCCAATTCCGCTCAACCGGCGGCGGCTTCGGTGGAGGACGCGGAATCGATCGCAGATCTGCTCGACCAGGCTGACTACAACGGTAGGTCTCACGCAGAAATCCTCCGCCTCTATCAGGCGATCTTCGGACGCGCCCCCGACCTCGACGGCGCGAAGTACTGGATACGTGTGAACAACGGTCAGGTGGACGGCACGCGACACAACGTGCTGGCCATCGCCGCCTTCATGGCCGATTCGCCGGAGTGGTCGAACAACTACGCAGGCACTTCCGCCGACGTGTTCCTCGAGCGGGTGTACTCGAACGTGCTCGGCCGCGACTACGACCAGGCCGGGTTCGATTACTGGCTCGACATTCTGAACGGGACGAACGCAACCGGCGGAAACCCCGACCAGGCCTCTCTTGATCGACCCGCATTGGTCTTCTACATCACCGCCAATCCCGAGTTCATCACCGCCTACCCCTTTGCCGCGACCTACGCCCCCGACACCGGTCTGGTATCGGACGACTTCGCCGGCACTGGCGCTCTCCTCGGCTATACGACGTCGAATCCCGAAGTTCTGCCCGAGGTTGGCCGAGTCGACAGCAGGTACCGCGCCGAGCTGACCGACAACACCAACAACCGGACGCTCCACTTCCATGATGCACAGGGACGCCTGGATGCGAAGCTCGTGACGTTCCCGTTCGACTATGTGGCCCGGAACGTAGGCATTGGCACGATTTCAGACTCGCAGGTCGCTCCGAATCAGGCGGGGTCAACCTTCATGTTTGCCGGCATACAGGTTCACTCAACCGACCTTGCTGCAGCCGATAGCGCCCACGTTGTGGTGGGCCACCGGGGCAACACCAAGTTCACCATCGAAGGAAAGAACACCGTCGCTGGCAACTCGCGCGTCAACGACATTGGGGCCAACACCGCACCATCGGGCAGGGCCGACATCCGTATCGTTGGAAACAGCGATCGCACATTGACCGTGTATTGGCAAACGCCCAACCTGGACCCGAGCGTGGGTGACAACTGGCAGCTCTACCGCGGCACTGGGGACCTGCCGGGTCCGACAGCCGCCTTTGGCGAATCGGTCTACATCGGTTTGATCACCTATGCATACGGTGCCAGCAGCGTGCCCTTCGTCGGCACAGCGGACAGCATCGAACTCGTAGGCGAATAGGTTCCCGGCCTCACCCGACGGCTGGACCAGTTGGGGGCACGACGCCCGCAACCCGCCCGTCGAACTCGAGAATCTAGTTAAGTAGCCCGAAAACCTTGCCGACATCTAATGGTTCATGGCGACTTTCAAAGAACGTCGATCTACGTCTCGCGAAGAACAACATCGAGACCAAGGGCCTAACTCAGCAAGCGTGGCCGCGTTGCTCCTTGCCATCGTGGCTGTCACGCTGATCTCTGCGGTCCCCGCCCCTCAGTTCAGTGCTGATCTGGCTGCTGAGGTTGATTTCGGCGATGCCGGGGATCTCTTCGCAGACGGCCCTCCGACCGCTCTTGCCTTCGCGGACGAAAAAGTTCCCGCCGCCGACAGCGAACGCCCAGCCGTCCTGCTTCCCATGTCTGACTTTCCAGCCGAGTACAACTTCAGAAGCGAAACCGACGACGAACTCGCAGACACGCGGCCTAGCACCACCAAAGTCACCCCTCAAGAGGATCTTGACGCCGACACCACAACCAAAGTCCCAGGCAGCCAGTCGCCCACGACCGTGCAGAGCCCAAACACAACCACCAAGCAGGTCGTTGCGACTCAGCCGAGCACCACCAGCACGACGACCAGACCCGCAGACACCCAACCGGCCACCACCAGCCCCCCAGCGCCCGCAACTACCACCACCCCTACAACCACCACCCAAGCGGTACCAGCCCCCAATACCCAGAACGTGAAACTACCGATCTACGACACTGCGTGGGAGCTGTTCTATGGGCTGCCGTTGTCAGACGTCGATGAGTATTTCGGCTATCTCAGCGCAAAGGGGTATACCGGGTTGTGGGCCTCGGTGCTTCCGATCGGCTATCAGAACGGCGGCGAGACGGCCAACAGCGCACTGCACGCCAAGAACGTTGTCGGCGACTCGGTGGCTGAACTGTCAGGCGGGAACGTTGTTCTGACTACCGCTCACGCCAACCACATCAAGGCGTACTTGGACAAGGCACAGCAACACGGGCTGGAGCTCAATCCGGTAATAGCTTGGGCGAACAACAACACTGGACCGAGTAGTAGCGGCAACTGTGCAGCGCACTCTTGGGGACCGGCAAGATACCCAACCATTAGCGAGGGCAATGCGTTCGCCTACGGTCAGAGTGTGGCCAATGCGTTTGGGACCCACCCTGCCATCGGCTACTGGGTTCTTGGCGGCGACGACATTTGGGAGTGCGACTCAGCAGCGGTGTGGGTCAACATGAGAAACGGGCTGCGAACTGGCGACCTCGGGCAGCCCACGACCTATCACACCGGCGGTAACTACAACAAGTACCGAGACGAGTCCTGGAATGATTTCCTGTCTGCACAAACGGGTTGGGGCCAGAACACCGCTCAACTCGGCAACCTCAAAGCAGCAACCGGCAAGGTCACGTACGCAGCCGAGATGCGCTACTACCTCGACACAGGATTCACCGCTGAACAGGTGAGGTCAGAGACTCAGGTCGCACTAGACCAAGGTGTCGACGCAATGCTGTACGGCGACGTACGCAGAGCCCACATCGGCATGAGAGACAACCTGTACAAGAAGAACGACGTGCCCGCCATAAACCACATTCGCGACACGTTCAATTCTCCCGGCGAAGATGCCTTCTTCAGCGTGGTGGGTTCGTAGTCAAACCGCAGCGAACCTGAGTTACTACTTGATACGAAGACCGCTGATCGCTCGGCTGATGACCAGCTGCTGGATCTGCTCGGTGCCTTCGAAGATGTCGAAGATCTTTGCATCGCGGTGCCAGCGCTCCACCGGATACTCGCGGGTGTAGCCGTAGCCGCCCAGAATCTGGATAGCGCGTTCGGTGCTGTGAACAGCGACTCGGCCAGCCTTGAGCTTGGCCATGGAACCTTCAGCGTTCTTGAACGCCTTCTGCTTGCCGAGCCATGCGGCTCGACGAACCAGCAGGCGAGCGGCGTCGATTTCGGTAGCCATGTCGGCCAGCATGAACGCAATGCTCTGGTTCATGATGATCGGCTGACCGAAGGCGTGACGCTCCTTGGCGTACTGCAGCGAATACTCATAAGCGGCCCGGGCGATCCCCAGGGCCTGGGCGCCAACCGCGGGGCGGGTGGCTTCGAAGGTTTGCATCGCGGCTTGTGAGTTGCCGCTCTTGCCTTCGCGGACTCGGGCCAGGCGCTCGTCGAGCTTGTCCTTGCCGCCCAGCAGGCAGGAGCCGGGGACCCGAACATCGTCAAGAACGACCTCGGCAGTGTGAGAGGCGCGGATGCCGTGCTTCTTGTACTTCTGGCCCTGACTAAGCCCTGGTGTGTTGGGAGGAATGACAAACGAAGCGTGACCCTTGGAGCCAAGCTCACTGTCGATAACCGCAACGACGACGTGGATGTTGGCGATGCCACCGTTGGTGATCCATGCCTTGGTGCCGTTGAGCACCCATTCGTCCTTGGCTTCGTCGTACTTGGCCCGGAGGCGATACCCGTTTACGTCACTGCCAGCATCAGGCTCGGAGGCGCAGAACGCACCAAGCTTTACGTCGGTGGCGTCGCCGTAGCACTGCGGAACCCATTCCATCACCTGCTCGGAGGTGCCCGAGGCAGCGATACCGGCGGCCGCCAAACCCGATCCCATGATCGCCATTCCGAGACCGGCGTCGCCCCAGAACATTTCTTCAAGCGCAATCATCATGCTCTGACCCGTTGGGTCGTTGAACATCATCTCGGCCATGAACTCCCAGCCGTAGAGGCCGATCTCGGCCGCTTCGGCCACGAAGGACCATGGGAACTCTTCCTTTTCGTCCCATTCCTCAGCCTGGGGGCGCATCACGTCTTCGGCGAAGTCGTGCACCCACTTCTGGAGCTGAATCTGGTCTTCGTTCATCTGGAGAGAGAAGTCACTCATAGCACTCGTTCTTTCTTCGGGCGAGGGATGGGATGGATCGTGGAAGTTCGTGTTCCTTATCGGCAATGGTTACCGAGAAGTAATAAGAACAATGTAAATCAAGTTACCCGTCGGTAGCAACCCGGTCCATAGGTAAACCCAGTCATTGGACAGTCGGCGGGAAATCCTCGCCTCTAGGTAAATGAAACCCGATGTCCGCAACGGGCTCGGACTTGCCAGAATGGCTGCGTGGAGCGCAGCGAAGACGACCAGTGGTCCTGGTGGCAACAAGACCCGACGTCGGCCGATCCCCGTTCGCCGTCGACCGAGGTTTTTCATGCCAGTGACTCGTTTGCAGAAGACCTAGCGCAGGAAAGCGAAACAGGCGGAGGGCCCGCCCATTCCTCCCAAGTCGGTGAATCCGTCTCCGAAGTCACCGCGGGCGACCCCGTTCGCAAGGTGCTGATCGGCCTGGTTGCGGTGCTATCGCTTGGATTGGCCGGGGTGAGCTATCAGCGCTGGGGTAATCCCCCGACCTCTGTGGCGGCACCCACCACCACCGCCCTCCTCACCCAGACCGTGGACCAGCCCACTACGGCAGCTCCGACGACCGAAACGCCAACCTCTGCGACCAGCTCGACCCCATCGACCGCAGCGCCGACCACAACGACGACCCTCGCCACGACGACCACGAGCGAGACCACGTTCGTGAGCGCAGGTCCGCCCGGAGCACCCCAAGAAGTCATGGTGATCAGCACCGGTCGCTCCAGTGCTGAGATCCGTTGGCGAAGCGACGAGTGTGTCGGCTCCCGATACCAAGTAGGTGACTTCGACCCCGGAGGCGGCGGCTACCCAGACGTGAACCGCTGTTGGTTCAACCACGTGATCCTCGCTGGCGATCCAGCCTTCTCTCCGCCGCTCGAACCCAACACCACCTATACGGTCCGAATCGAAGCCATCGGCCAAGACGGATCGGCGAGCGACCCGGTGGAAGTGCAGTTCACGACCTCTCAGTAAGCGGTGACTCTAGGCACATTCGCTCCTACAGGATCACTCCAAACTGGCCGAAAACTCCTCTATCGAGGCCATGGCGACGGCCCCGAAGTTCAAGGAGTTCACGCCGATGATCAAGTACAAGTACCAAGCACCGCACGCCTTTACCGTCGTTGTTACCGGCCCCGACACCGCCGGAAAGCGTTCTTTCCTTGAGGCGATCTCTCGCGTCCCCAATGCCAACGTGCACGAAGAGCGTCTTCACGTCGGAGATGACCTCACCGCCACCGTTGGCACAATCCGAGGCGAAGACGCCCAGATCCGAGTTGTGGTCTTGCCGCTGGTCGAAGACACCCCGGAATCGCGCCACATCCTGGAAGAAGTTGTCGACGCCTGGATTGTGCTCGTCGATGGTTCAGATGTACTGCAGCGCAACGTTGCCAGTCACTATGTGGCCCCGTTTGCCGATCTCCAGCCGGGCCTGATCGGTCTGTCGAACGTGCAACGATCAACCGATGACCCCGAGCTTCTCGGGACCGGCGGCACCCCGGTGTACCCGTGGCGAACCGCTCAGTCGTCGACCGATCTGATGGCCATGCTCACCGCGATCCTCAACGACAAGCTCGAGATCCTGGACTCGATCGTTTAGGAGATCCTGGAGAACGCTGGCGACGCCTTGGTCGACCGGCCTGCATCGTAGGTGTATCCCATCCCGTCGAAATCGGTGAGCCCGCTCATCGAACCAACGCGATTCTGAATGATCCAGGCCGCCATTGAGCCTCGGGCTTGCTTGGCGAAGAAGGCTTTCACCTTGGGTTCTTCTCCTGCAGCCCCATCAAGGAATCTTGGCGAGATAAGCGTGCCATCCAGGTCAGCTTTCTTGACCGATCCGAAATACTCGTTGCTGGCCAGGTTGACGACCGCTCGTGCGCCCGGACTCTCGGCGAGGTCCTTGTTCAACATGTCGGTAATGGTTGAGCCCCAGAAGTCATACAGGGTGCGGCCCGCGTCGGTTTGGAGCTTGGTGCCCATTTCGAGTCGGTAGGGCTGCATCAAATCCAGCGGCCGAAGCACGCCGTACAAGCCCGACAGAATTCGGAGCGTCTTCTGCGCATGGGTGAAGTCTCGTTCGCTGAACGACGACGCCTGCAAGCCTCGGTAGACATCGCCATTGAACGCCAGCACCGCAGCCCGAGCGTTGTCCTTGGTGAAAGGGATGGACCACTCGGTGTATCGAGCTGCGTTCTCTTCGGCCAGTGGTGCCGAAATGCTCATCAGCTTCGCGAGCTTGGCTGGTCCCATGGGAGCCAACACGTCAACCAGTTCAGCCGACTGCTCAAGCAGCCGCGGCTCGCTGTGCTTTTTGGTCGCCAACGGGCTGTCGTAGTCCAGTGACTTCGCGGGAGAAAGGAGAATTAGCACAGTTCAGTTCTATCAGTTCGTGAGGGCTTCTTGGAAGGCGAGCGCTTCAACTCTGAAACGAAGGTCTGGTTCGGCGCCGCTCATTCGGACCTCTCGACCCGTAAACAACGCCTTGTTCAGGTCATACACCGTCACCGAGGCTGCGCTGACCCGCAGGCCCTCCGGGTCGAGGACGACCGGCTGGTAGCCGGCCACAAACCGACCGTCAGGCGACCAATCGAAGGCGGTAGGCCCCAACGTGCCGAACAGGAACTCGCTCGCGCCGAGCACCGAGCTCGGGTCATCGGCGAGCAGAAGCACCTTGCCACCGTCGGCGCCATCGCCGCCCCGGCCCGCTACCAGCACAACCGCAAACTTTCCGTCGGGGGAGCCCGCCATCTCGAACACTTCGGCCGAGTTATCGATCCACTGGTTCTCTTCGAATACCGCCGTTCGAGTGTTGACCAGTATCGCCTCCTCTCCCCCATCGATGAGCAC
Source organism: uncultured Acidimicrobiales bacterium (assembly GCA_938029215.1). Taxonomy (GTDB): domain Bacteria; phylum Actinomycetota; class Acidimicrobiia; order Acidimicrobiales; family SZUA-35; genus JABDIY01. Next base: position 20,033 of record CALHFG010000013.1, read on the forward strand.
TCGGCTCCCGAGTTCACCCATCGCTCGACCTGGAACGCCGGCAACCAACGGAACCAGAGTGGAAGAGGCGGGAGGGGCGACATCGTCGGAAAAGTTCACGATCGTCGTTGCACGGAGCGGACCCGGTTCGTCGAACGCGATCCCCCAGTCTCCCCACAGTCGGAGCCGCCCCGGGAAGTCGGCCCGGAAACGGCGCGTGGTGACTCGCGACCTCGTGTAGTTCTCGACAGCAACGTCGGTGACCATGGGATCGAGCCCCGAAGGCCGCGCATACGCGATGAGGCCAGCATCGATGGGGTGCCACGCAAAGCCATTGACGCCGACGGCGATCGGTTCGAGCAGCCAGTTGTCGTCGGTCAGTTCGCCGATTACAAGGACATCGAGGTCAAACTTGTTGCGATACACACCGGCCAAGTAGTTGCCGGATGAGTCGAGCTCGACGCGGTCGAGCGGCCGATTCCCTGCCGGGGCCGCGGCGAGGTCGGGGGCTGGACCAAACAGAAGAGGCGGCATCTCGCGAGCGTCGCCGATGGTCCCGGCAACCACCACCGCGTCGATCGCACTGTTGATTTCGGAGTAGCGATTGTCCCGCTGATACTCGCCCGACCCATAGCTGCGCAATCCTTCATACGGCTCGCCAGCGGGGACCGTGGTCGAACCCGCCGAACCATCGACGCCGGCCTCTAACGCCTCGGCTTCATCGGTTCCATCGGTGTCCCCCGAACGGCCCAGGCCGAATCCAACGAGCGCTCCCGCCACCATGACGGCGAGCCCAAGGGCCACGAAACGTCTACTTGGACCCCTTCGAACAACGGATTCTCGGTCGCCTGCATGCGCGGGCGAGGGATCGAGAAACTGCACTGCGCCGGTCTGGCTCTGTTGCACCGTCGACGACGGCCCCGTTGTTCGCTTCCGGCCCACAACCCGACCGTATCGAACCGTGCTCACCTGAGCGCAGTCAGGCACTGATACGGGGTCAGACCCCTTGCGACTCGGATGGGGTCTGACCCCGTTGAGACGGTCTACCCCCAGCTGTTCATAACAGGGTCAGTGACGATCAGAAGTGGACGACAGCTCCGGTGTCGATTCTCAATTGCGCCGGACTCCCAGCCGGAAGCTCTACCGAGGAGGTGCCACTGAGAACGCGAAGTCCGTACACCGGCTCGCCGAGCTCTACTCGGAGGTGCCATTCTCCTTCGACGAACCTGCATGAGGTGACCTCGCCAGACATTTCACCGTCGCCGACCCGGATCGCAGAAACCGGCACCATGGCCTGCTCGCTGACGTTGGGGTGCCCCAAGAAACGGGCGAGCCACGGTGAGGCGGGTCGACGCCAAAGCGTTTCGGACGTTCCTTCCGCGACGGCCGACCCTCCTTCGAGAATGAGCAGCTGATCGGCAACGATCGCGGCTTCTTCCTGGTCGTGGGTGACATACACCGCCGTTGTTTCGCTGCGCCGCAGCAGATCGGAGAGCTGGGTGGTCAGCTCCTCGCGTAGGCGACGGTCGAGGGAACCCAGCGGTTCATCGAGCATCAGTAGTCGGGGTCGAGGAGCTAGCGCTCGCGCCAACGCAACCCGCTGGGCCTCACCGCCGGACAGCGCCCCAACCGACCGGCCCCCGAAGGTGGAAAGATCTACCAGGTCGAGCAGCTCACGAACTCGGCTATCAGCCTCCGTTCCGGTGACACCGAGCTCCACAAGACCAAACGCAATGTTCTCAGCCACCGAGAGATGAGGGAAGAGTGCGTGGCTCTGAAACATCAGGCCAATCCCGCGTTGATGCGTTGGCAGACGGGAAATCTCCTGCCCGTCCAACCCAATTGACCCGACGGAGGGAACGAGTCCGGCGATCGCTCGGAGAAGAGTCGACTTGCCGCTGCCACTCGGTCCCAATACGGCCGTCACCGACCCGCTGGCGATGCTCAACGACACATCCCGAAGGATCGGCGTCTGATCGAGCTCAACCGAAACGCCTGTTGCCACGAGCCCGCTCACAGCCATCCCCCTCGAGTCTCCGATGCGGTACCTCTCACCTGGTCGATAGCTATCACCAGCACCACAATGACACACGCCAACAACACACAGAGCGCCGCAGCCCGCCCTTGCAGCACCGGGGCTGGCTGACCGATGAGGCCGAAAATTGCTTGAGGCGCCGTATACGACGACCGCCCGCGGGCAAGGAATCCGCTCGCTCCAAATTCGCCCAGACTGACCGCAGCCGCGAACCCGGCTCCGCTGGCCACCGCCGGCCTGATGAGGGGCGAAAAGACACGCCGTAGCACGCGTCGCGGGGAAGCTCCGAGGGCCAATCCAGCCTCAAGAAGGGCCGGGTCGAGACTTCGAACCGCAGGTAGCACCGCTCCGACAACGAAGGGAATCCCGATAACTGCGTGAGCGACTACGACAAGAATTGGAGACCGTCGGAGCTCAAAGAATGTGAATCCAATCAGATACCCGAAGCCGAGCGTCACTGCCGAGATCCCGAGGGGAATGAGGACCCCCACCTCAACGGCTCGAGCCAACCGTCCACCGGCGCCGACCGCTAGGGCTGCGATCGTTCCAACAACACCGGCGAGGAACGCTG